>USII01000220.1 GCA_900554725.1 uncultured Eubacteriales bacterium | reverse complement strand
CCATTCTTCTGCTTTTGGGGCTGCTCATCTCCCATTTTAAGGCGCACTTTTGGCATGGCGGCGCAATAGTAATATTCGCCATCCTCCGTCTGATCAAAGAGCTTTTTGAGCAGCTCATAGACAACTTCCTCATCGTCTATAAACTTGCACTCGATGCGAAAGCCAATAATATCCTGAAAGCGCGCCAACAGATCTTCGGGCGTATCGTATTCATCGATATAGCCGTTTCGGATCAGTTTTTCCCGCACGCTCTTTTCGCTTTTAATCCGGTAGACGACGCCAAGGGCATAATCGCTTCCTGCAAAAAGTTCGGATTCAAAGTACTCCTTAATCTCTTCCGCAATCAGCTTATAGACATCCTTCTTTTTGCGGTATTGCTCCAGCACCGCATCGATATATTCAAAAATCTCTAAATCCATAGAGGTACCTCTCCTTGCCTATTCCCCCTCTATTATACCGGAATTTGGCGCTTTGTAAATGCCGCCCGGCGCTGCCACTGCTCTTTCCTTCGCGTTTTATGTGCCGCGCATGCCCCAAGCACGGCAAAGTTTAAAACCTCTAGGATGGCTTCCCTCTGCCAGGCAAAAGGATTCTCGTTCCGCCAGTAAAATCCTGCGGGCGCAGGTTCGGGTTGGCGCGCAGAAGGTCTGCCGGTGCAGCCTGGATGCGCTCGCAGACGGAAAACAGCGTCTCTCCGGGCTTTAGCGTATAAATTCCATCCGCCCCAGAAGCCGGAAGATATTCTGCCACAAGGATTTTCTGCCCCTCTTTTAGAGAAAAAATATCAACTCCCGGGTTCAGCTTGCGCAGCAGGGGCACGCTCATTTCAAAGCGGCGCAGAATGTCCCACAAATGATCCGCCGCCTGCACCTGATAATACCGCGTTTCCCGTTCCTTCTCCGGAAGGATCACCGTCTGCCCGGTAACCGCCAGCCTGGGTGAAAAGCCAGGGTTAGCCGCAAGGATATTTTCCGCCGGGGTTCTGCTGCCCACGGCCATCTCAAAGATCCCCTCTCCCTCTTTTAGCACATGAAAAACGCCGTTTGGACAAGCCGCCACCGGAATTTCCAGCTCGGTTCCCCGCTGAATTTGGCGCACACCCGGGTTGGCCGCGCGCAAAATCATCTCGCCAATTCCAAACTCTTCGGCTATCTCAAAAAAGCTGCGCTCGCCGCGCGCCTCATAAAAAAAGCTATTTTCCCATTTTTTCATTCTCTTACCTTCCTTCTTTTCAGTAATATACTATCTCTATGCTCCTTTTTGGATTTTGATTCTTTTTTCCTTTCACCTTGACCTTATCGCCGCCAAATGTTAAGATTGATATGTTCCTTTTCTTCCGTTTATGAAAAACAGAGGAAGGGCGGGCACGCCATCGTTTCAGCCTGGCGGCCAGGTTAAAAAAACGCCTATCGGCGCTGCAAGGTGTTGCTGTATGTCGCTATAGCTCAGCAGGATAGAGCGACCGCCTCCTAAGCGGTAGGCCGGAGGTTCAAATCCTCTTAGCGACGCCATGTCGGAACGAGTTTTGCTCGTTCCGATTTTTTATTCCATTTATTGCGGATATCAAAAGACAATTGGGAGGCATAGATTCCATGAAAGAGATGATAGGATACTGCGGGCTGGATTGTGAAAAGTGCGATGCATATCTTGCAACTATCCATGGCGATCAGGCCCTGCGCGAGAAAACTGCAAAGCTATGGGCAAAGCTGAACAACGCCCCCATCTTGCCCGAACATATCAACTGCGAAGGGTGCCGCGCCAGCGGGATAAAAACTGTGTTTTGCCAAAACCTTTGCAACATTCGCCAATGCGCCTTAAAAAAAGGGGCATCGACTTGCGGCGATTGCCCGGATTTCAAAAACTGCCCATCCATCGGGGCAATCATCGCAAATCATCCATCTGTTTTGGAAAATTTAAAAAGATAGGCCAAAAACTTTGGCGACAGTTAATTCTGTTGCGGCTGTTCTTATATCTTTTCTTTGGTGTGAGCGCACGTAATCAAACGGACCGATA
>USII01000219.1 GCA_900554725.1 uncultured Eubacteriales bacterium | reverse complement strand
GTGCTATATGGGCCGCATAAATTCCGTTTAAATGCCGGCGATAGCATCTACTTTGATCCTTCTACTCCGCATGGGCAGATGGCCGAAACGGGCCCTGCAAAATTTCTTACGATTATTAACGAATAGAGGGTATACTCACATGTTAGAAAAATTTCTGCCCAGAACAGAGTTCTCTTCCTATGAGGATTTTAAAGAGAACTATAAGGTGATTGTTCCGGAAAATTTCAACTTTGCCTATGATGTTATGGACGACTGGGCTGCGCAGTGCCCGGAAGATCCGGCGCTTCATTGGTGCAACGAAGGCGGCAATGACAGGATTTTAAGTTTTGCTGAAATCAAACGCCTAAGCGATAAGACAGCAAATGCTCTTTGGAAAATGGGAATTAGAAAAGGCGATCGTGTCATGCTGATCTTAATGCAGCGCATAGAGGTCTGGACAACCATGCTTGCTTTGCAGAAAATTGGAGCAGTGGCTATTCCGGTGACTTACCTGCTTACAGCAAAGGATATCATCTACCGCTGCAATTGCGCAGATATCAGAATGATTATAAGTGTTGATATGCCGGAAGTTCTGCAGCATGTCAAAGACAGCCTGGATTCCTGCAGCACTGTGGAGAAGGTTTGCATTGTAGGAGAAAATATAGAAGGATTTATCGATTATAGAAAAGAAATCGAACAGGCCAGCGAGCAATGGGAGCTTCCTACGGGCACTGCTGCCACAAAGGCGACGGATCCAATGCTCATTTACTTTTCTTCTGGCACGACAGGTATGCCAAAGATGATACTGCACGATTTTTCCCATCCCCTTGGGCAAATTACGACAGCACGCTATTGGCAGGATACACACAAAGGCGATGTCCATATGGTCAATGCGGATTCTGGCTGGGCAAAATTTGGCTGGGGAAAAATATATGGCCAATGGATTTGCGGGGCGACGATTGTCGCTTACGATGTAGTTAAATTTAATGCCAAACACATGTTGGAGACCATTGAGCGCATCCGGCCGACGATTTTCTGTGCGCCGCCGACAGTGTTCCGCTTTCTGATTCGAGAGGATATATCGCACTATGATCTTTCCTCAATTCGGCATTGTACGATTGCGGGAGAGCCTCTGAACCCGGAAGTTTTTTACGAATTTCAACGCAAGACCGGCCTATCGCTAACAGAGGGCTTTGGACAATCTGAAAGCACGGTTCTGCTCGCCAATTTCAAATGGTTTCCAATCAAGCCTGGTTCCATGGGCAAGCCGGCACCGCTTTATGCCATTGATATTGTGGATGAAAATGGTGAATCCTGCGAGGATGGCATTGTAGGGCGTGTGGTTGTAAGGGATGCAGTTGCCCATCCGCCGGTAGGGCTTTTTAAGGAGTATTATAAGGACGAGCAGGCAAATGCCAAGGCCTGGCGCAATGGAATGTATGATACAGGCGATACGGCATGGAGAGATGCGGACGGCTACTACTGGTTTGTCGGCAGAAGTGACGATGTCATCAAATGTTCTGGGTACCGCATTGGACCTTTTGAGGTAGAAAATGCGCTCATGACACACCCAGCTGTTTTGGAGTGTGCGGTTACGGCCGCTCCGGATCCGGTAAGAGGACAGGTCGTAAAGGCGACGATTGTTCTGACACGGCAATATGAGCCCAGCGAGGATCTGAAGAAAGAAATTCAAAACCATGTAAAGAAGGTTACTGCGCCATATAAGTATCCTAGAATCGTGGAATTTGTCAAGGAGTTACCCAAGACGACCAGCGGGAAAATACGCAGAGTTGAAATCCGCAGTCGGGATCATAAGGACAACGGCAAGTAATTTGGTTTAGATACTATGGCGAAATTAAATGCGATTTTGGAGATCGGCACATCTAAAATAGTATGCCTGATTGATCGCCCTGGAGAGGGGGCATCTACAAGTATCCCTAGCACGGCTCTTGTGCGCTTTGATGGGATAAGAAACGGGAGATGGTCTAATTATCCGGGTTTAGCGGAAGATCTGTTGGAGGCAATTTCCAGAGCGGAAAACCAGG
>USII01000218.1 GCA_900554725.1 uncultured Eubacteriales bacterium | reverse complement strand
GTATTTTGACACTCATATCAATATATAGAAAATGGAGAAAGAATAAAATGAAGGAAAAAATTGTGGCAGGAAAAGAGAGTGCATTTTTATCGCTAAAGTTGGCGACCATTGTGACGGATGTTCCCATCTCTTTTCAACTAGAAGATCTTGTCTTTACAGGATTGGAGAATTCCGCTCTCTATCAGGCGCTTTCCACTTTGGAGTTTTCTTCTATCCTTAAGCGACTCGGCCTAAAGGAGCCAGCAGAGCAGGGCAGCGAGCCAGAGGTTCTTTCTCTGCGCCAGACGGAAAATCTTCAAGAACTTATGGTTTTAGCAGAGGAAAAGAAAAGGCTTGCTATCTGCCAAGTTGAAAACACACTATACTTTGCAGTAGGGGAGGAAAAGGAATTCCTTTTGCCATTAGATATTACGCTTTTAGAAGAGGGGCTATCTCCTGCAGATGCGCTTTTGCAGCTTCAGATGCTTTTTTCTGATGAGGCAATTGAAAAAACAATTCACGATGCAAAGCCGTTTTTGCATTTGCTGCGCCAACAAGGACTATGCGTGAGAGGGCTCGCCTTTGATACGGCGCTTGCAGATTATGTTCTAGATCCTACTCAGCGAAATTTTAAAATGGATAGACTGAAGGCCCGCTATCATGTCGCTGGGTGGGCCAGCGCTCTATTTCGAATTCGGGCGCTGCAGGAAAGGGCGATTCGCGATAAGGCGCTAGAGGAGATATACTATCAAATAGAATTTCCGCTTCTCTTCGTTCTTTTCTCGATGGAAGTACAAGGGGTACGCATCAATACAGATATGCTGCTTCAGTTGAAAGAGGAATATGCAAAAAAAATAGAGCTCCTTGTAGGGGAAATCTATTCCCTTGCCGGGACAGATTCCTTTAATATTGCCTCTACTAAACAACTTGGTGTTGTCTTATTCGAAAAGCTTGGCCTTCCCATTATTAAGCGGACTAAAACCGGTTATTCTACGGATATTGAAGTTTTAGAACAGCTGCAAGGTCGGCACCCGATCATTCAAAAACTAATCGATTATCGACAAGTTACCAAACTGAAAAGCACCTATATCGATGGGTTGCTGGCTGTTGTCGATTCCAAAACTCAAAAGGTGCACACAACATTTAACCAGCTTACCACTGCGACCGGACGCATTTCCAGCACAGAGCCAAATTTGCAGAATATCCCTGTGCGCAGCGATTTTAGCGCAAAAATACGAGAGCTTTTTATCCCTGAAAAAGAGGAAAACTATATTGTTGCAGCCGATTATTCCCAAATTGAATTGCGTGTACTGGCAGATATTACAAAAGATGCCCATATGTGCGATGCTTTTAATCGCGGAGAAGACATTCATGCGCGCACAGCTTCAGAAGTGTTTGGTGTTGCAATAGATCGCGTTACCCCTGAAATGCGCAGCAGCTCCAAGGCTGTCAATTTCGGCATCGTCTATGGAATAAGCGATTTCGGCCTGGCAAAAAACCTGGGAATTCCACGCCATCGAGCAAAAGAATATATCGATAAATACCTGGAAGAATTTTCGGGTGTGCGGGAATATATGGAGCGCATTGTGCAGGAGGCAAAGCGCGATGGGTTTGTTCGCACGCGCTATGGTCGCATCCGCTATGTGGATGAGCTGCAAAGTTCCAATTACAACACGCGCTCTTTTGGAGAGCGTGTGGCCCTAAATACACCGATTCAAGGCACTGCAGCGGACATTATTAAGTATGCGATGATACGGGTATTTCGCCAGTTCTCAGAAAGAAAGCTGCGCTCAAAACTCATACTGCAAGTACACGACGAACTGATTGTCGATACTGTCCCCGAAGAGCTAGAAGAGGTAAAGGCAATTTTAAAAGAGCAAATGGAGCATGTTTGCGAGATGGCCGTTCCGCTGAAGGTGCATACGGCGGTTGGAAAAAATTGGGCGGAGGCAAAATAAATGCACTATGTGATTGGGCTTACAGGAGGAATTGCTTGTGGGAAATCCTCGGTTTCCCGCATTTTAAAAAGCCTTGGAGCCATTATCATCGATGCAGATC
>USII01000217.1 GCA_900554725.1 uncultured Eubacteriales bacterium | reverse complement strand
GAATTCTGATGAGCTTTTTCTTTTTTCTTAAAGAGCGCGCTTCTTTTGCCTCTCGCCTTTTGATACCGCATAAGCACTATTCTTTTCGGTATCCTTCCAGGATTGTGCTGGCGCTGGCGACAAATCCCACATTGCGGCTGGTTTTTATGCGGATGCCATGGGGCAGAAACTCCACAGAAAAATCGCTGATATAGCTCTGCTCCGTATAGGCGATGCGCAGCAGGTATTTTCCCTCCTGCCATGCGCCTGAACAGGCCGCTTTGGAAAAGACCAGCTGATTATGCACATCCGTATATTCGGTTTCCGCCATGGGCATCACTCCCCGGCAAAACTCCCCCTGTCCAACAGGCAACCAGCCGCTGCGCCTGCCCATAAAAAATTCCACACTGTCCTGAGCGCCAAAGCAAAAGCGGATTCCCGTAAACCCATAGTAATTGGGCGCCAGGGCATACTCAACGCCCGAATACCTGCGCGCGGCCTCCGCCTGCAGAGAGGGAATCCCCTCCACTGGCAAAATTCGTGCCTGTTCTGCCAGCTTCTGCAAATCCGCCTGCTGCGGCGCCGCGTCCAGCGGCCCAGGCGCTTCCATCGCCCGCGGAAGCTTTTTTTGCAGAATTTGCAGCGCGCGCATATACTGCAAGCTGCCCCCTAAAAGCACTGCCACAGCCTGCTGGCGCGGAAAAACCACATATGCCTGGCCGAAGGCCCCAATTCCGCTATAAATATCCTGCTCCCCTTCCACCCAAACCTGATAGCCAAACTGCTCGGGAACTTTGCGCCCGGGCGTATGGATGAGGATATGGCACCTGCTCATTTCCCGAATATATTCTGCTCCCAGCAGCTGCCTGCCTTCCCAGCGTCCTTCCTGCAGCAGAAACTGCCCAAATTTTGCCAGGCTTTCTGCACAGAGGGAAAGCCCCCAGCCGCCAACTTCAATGCCCGAAGGGCATTTCTGCCATGCGGCCTCGTGCATGCCCAGCGGCTTAAGCAGCCGCGGCCCGAGAAATTCCAGCAGGCCCTGCCCCGTTGCCTTCCTAAGGATTGCCGAAAGCATATAAGTGCAGGAGGAGCAGTATAAAAAGCGCTGGCCCGGCGGATGCTCCACATAACGATGCAGAAAATCCCCCACCCAATCCGGCCGGCCATCATAGGTAAAATTCGAATAGGAATAGGGAAAATCATTTATCACATCATCCAGGTGAGGGTATTTGAAATCATGCGGCGCGGCCTCCAGCCCTGGAGTCATGGTGAGAAGGTGCCGGATGGTCATTGCTGCCATATTGGGGCAGGGAGGCGAAGGCAGCTTCTCGGGAAAGAACCCGATAACTCTATCCTCCAGCGATAAAATGCCCTCCTGAACTGCAAACAAGATCGCCACAGCCGTAAAGCTCTTGGAAACCGAAAAAAGGCTGTGCCTCTCCCCCTTTTGATAGGGCGCAGCATAGCTTTCATAAAAAACCTTCCCTCCGCGCAGAAGCAACAGCGCGTGCAGGCCATATCTGGGCTTTTGCAGTTCAGCGCACAGCTCCAGAAGCCGGGCAGCATCTACTCCCGCCTGCGCCGGCGCGCACCTTGGAAAATAATCGCCCATAGGCTATCCTCCATGCAGTTTTTTCTTTAGTATAACATAGGGCCGCGCGGATGTCACAAAAAGTTCAAAAATCGCCATTTTCTTGATTGCAGAGGGAGAAAATCCACTTTCCTTTCTTCCTTTTCGGACGAGTATGTATACAAAATGTTAAATTTATCGTATAATAATGCCAAATGCACTATAACTTTTAGGAAAGTAGGAGCTATGAAACAATTTTTTGTAAAAATCAGAGATTGCTTCAGCAGGTTTCTCTCTAACCTGAAGCGGAGACGGCGTATCCGCAGTTACCGGCGGGCAAGCCCCCGGCGCGCAGCGGCTGCTTCTATCAAAAGAGCAGCGCCTTTTTCACAACCCACACCGCAAAACATGCAGAGCCAGACACCTGCCTCCCCCCAGAAACCCAGCGCTGCTATAAAAGATTTCTTCGCGCGCGTTTGGGTGGGGAT
>USII01000216.1 GCA_900554725.1 uncultured Eubacteriales bacterium | reverse complement strand
CAGCAAGGGCTGGGCGGTGTCTTGGCGGCGCAACGGCTGGAAAAAGGCCGATAAAGGATTTCCTCATCCACCTCCAAAAGCGAAAGCTCCTTTTGCAGCTGCCAGAGCTGGAGCAGCGGACAGATCTCTTCCGCCACTTCCAGCGCCCTGCGCTCCTTTTCCTCAACTACGAACGGAAAATAATCGAATTGAACACCTGAGGAAAGAATTTCTCCGCTATACTCTTCCTGCCCCATCAGCAGGCGCAAAAATGTCGTCTTTCCCTTTCCGTTCCTTCCAATAAACCCTAGCTTCCAATCCGTATCAAACTGAAAGCTCACTCTATCAAAAATCAGATCATGGCTGCCCTCGTAGGCAAAGTTCAGATTTTTTACTGTGATCTGCGCCATACTTTTACCTCCTTAACACAATAAAGGGATGCAGAAAAGCTGCTTGCTTTGCTGCATCCCAAAAGCACAAAAATCTCGCTCAAAGATGAATAAACCGCTTGGCACTCCCGCATCTTTCCTGCCAGGCACACAAAAAACAACCCTTTTATGTGCCATTTTTACGATTAGCAAGAAAGAATGCTCATTTTTGCCTCCGCCTGTTTTTCTAATCAAATCCTATCACATTTTTCCAATTTTGTAAAGATGGCCGCTATTTGCGGCCACTGCAAGATCAGTTCTGTCTATGCTCCTGCTTCCATTTTTCAATCTGCTCTAGCCGTTCTTTTACTCGCGCCTCTTTTCCCTGCTTTGTCGGGCGATAGTATTTTCTGCCAAGCAGCGAATCCGGCAGGCACTGCATGGCTGTCAGCCGCTCTTCGTAATCGTGTGCATACTGATAGCCTTCCCCATAATGCAGATCTTTCATAAGCTTGGTGGGCGCATTTCGGATATGCAGCGGAACCGGCTCCGCAAGCATTTCGAGAGCATCCTTTTTTGCGCTTAGATACGCCACATCAAGGGCATTGGATTTTGGCGTCACAGAAAAATAGACAACTGCTTCCGTCAGATTGACGCTGCATTCTGGCATGCCAATAAAGTGGCACGCTTGATATGCTGCAACCGCGAGCCCAAGAGCGCTCGTATCTGCAAGACCAATATCTTCACTGGCAAACCGAATGAGCCTGCGCGCGATATAGAGAGGATCTTCCCCTGCTTCCAGCATTCTTGCCAGCCAATAGACGGCTGCATCCGGATCGCTGTTGCGCATGGATTTATGGAGCGCCGAAATGAGATTATAGTGCTCTTCCCCGCTCTTATCATAGAGCAGGGATTTTTTGCTGATGCATTGCTCCAAAATGTCCTCTGTGACAACCGTCTTCTCCGCATTTCGCTCCCCGTTCAGCACGACCATTTCCAGCGTATTGAGCGCTGTGCGCCCATCCCCATTGGCAAAGGTCGCGATCATCTCCAGCATTTTTTGGGATATTTCCACTTTCTGGCCGCCAAACCCTCTTTCATCTTCCAAGGCATGGCAAAGCAGCTGAACGAGCTCCTCTGTCGAGAGTGCTTGCAGCACAAATACCTTACACCTGGAAAGCAACGCAGAATTAACCTCAAAAGAAGGGTTTTCTGTGGTTGCCCCGATTAGGATAATGCTCCCTTTTTCCACAAAAGGCAAAAAAGCATCCTGCTGCGCCTTATTGAAACGGTGGATCTCGTCCACAAACAGAATTGTTTTTTCTCCCAACAGCCTGTCATTCTCTGCGCGGGCCATCACCTGGCGTATCTCCTTAATGCCGCTGGTAACGGCACTAAAATCGATAAAGTTCGCCCGTGTTTTTCCCGCAATAATGCGGGCCAGCGTAGTTTTTCCCACTCCAGGCGGCCCCCAGAAAATCATTGACGAAATGGCGTCCTGTTCGATCAACTGGCGCAAAACTTTGCCTTCGCCCAAGAGGTGCTTCTGGCCGACGAATTCTTCCAGCGTTGCAGGCCGCAGCCTACTCGCCAGCGGATTATTCTGGCCGGATTCAAATAGTGAATGTTGCGCCATCTTCCTCGCCTCCTGCATTTAATAAAGCTTTTCTTTATTGTATCAGAAATGCGCAAAAAGAGGAAGAATCCTCTGG
>USII01000215.1 GCA_900554725.1 uncultured Eubacteriales bacterium | reverse complement strand
GTGTAGAGTATGTGCTTTTTACAATGAGCCCCAATTCTACACTTGCAAAAAGTGCATCCCAAGTATTCCTTATCCACTATGATAAGCCCGAAGAACTGACGCTTGGATTCGGGAATTATTCCGAATGGTGCACTTATCTTATTTTTGAAGCAATGGTTGTGTATTTGGCAAGAAAAATGGGGAAGAGTATGGAAGCTCTTTCAGAAGAGGCCTGTAATTTATATTGATAATATTTCGCCAAAGAAGCCCTGCGATAGATATGTGCAGGGCTTTTTTGGTTATGATCGCATCTTCTCTGGCTTAAGGGCTTGCAATATGCTATAGTAGCAGGGGAATGGAGGAAATCATCTTGCACTATTTCTGGCTTATATTCGGGTCTTTGCTCATTCTCGATTCTCTATTTGCCTCACGGATATCTAATCTTAATCTGGGCGTTCTGCTCCCAGCTTTGCTTGGTGTTCCCATGGCCTGCTATGGGATTCTGCTCTGGCAGACACCAGAAATTTTGGCGTCTTCGCTTATGCGCTGTGTCGTCACGGTATGTGCCGTCGGGTACGCTGGGATAGCTTTGATGCTTCTTTTTTGCATATGCATTACAGTTATCTATGCGCTTTCGTGCAAGCATATACAGGCCGATGTTATAATCGTCTTAGGAGCAGGGCTTAGGGGAGAACGCCCATCCAGAATTCTGCGCATGCGCCTCAATGCAGCGATTCAAGCTGCTAAGCAGAGCAGGAAAGTGCCAATTCTCGTAACAGGAGGAAAGGGAAGGAACGAATTTATCTCTGAAGCAGAGGCTATGCAGCGCTATTTATTGCAGCAGGGCATTGAGCCTGGGCGCATTATCAAAGAAGAAAAGGCATGTAATACCTACGAAAATCTAAAATTCTCCCATGCTCTTTTGCAGAAAGACAAAAAGGTAGAGGGGAAAATTTTAATCGTCACCAGCGATTTTCATTGTTTTCGCGCCGCTCAAATAGCTAAAAAATTTTTCTCGGATTTTTCCCTTCGGCCAGTGCCCTCTGCTTGGTATATGTGGCCCAATTTTTATCTGCGAGAAACACTTTCCATCGCCAACTACTATCGTCTGGAGCTATTTCAAAAGTAGCGCCAATATGATAGAATATGCCTATGGGAATGCTGGATTTGGATAATGAAACAATTCAATATACTCTAAAGCGAAGAATGCGCAAATCTATTTTAATTCGGGTGACGCCTGAATGCAAAGTAGAGGTATTGGCTCCAAAGCGGGTCTCCAATTCTTTTATCGAGGGCTTTTTGCAAAGCAAGACTTCCTGGATTAAAAAAAGCCTGGATGCAAAAAGGGCAGTCCTTGAGAAACGGGCCGCCTATCAGCTGGACAGCCTGATGTTTCTTGGAAAAAATTACCCTGTTAAGCCATACTCTGGGCAGGAGCTTATATTTGATGGAAGTGCCTTTTGTCTTCCGCATGCCGAACAGGAATGCCAGCGCCAAATGATTCAGCGCTGGTACCGGGCGCAGGGGATTGATATTTTAAAAAAGCGCGTTGCATACTGGGCAGAAATCATGCACTTGCAATATCAAAGCGTGAAACTGACAGATGCCAAAACGCGCTGGGGCTCATGCAGCGGAAAGAATAACCTTAATTTTTCGTGGAGATTGTTGTTTGCCTCTGGAAAAGATATTGATTCCGTGGTAATACACGAATTAGCGCATACAGTGTTTCACGATCATTCCGAAAATTTCTGGAAAATAGTATATGCCTATTGTCCAGATTACGATGTTTCTCGAAGACAGTTGAAGGAACTTTCTGAGATGCTGGTGATTTGGGGCTGGTGATTCCCATGCCGCTTTTCTAAAAGACCGAAGAGGGCTTGGCATTTTGCTGCAGCAATTCTTCTCTTTTCATTTGTACATAAGTTAGGAAGAGCGTGGCACTTTCATCCCGTGGGCGACACCAAATCAATCGGGTGGATAACTTATGGCAATGCTTTTTGGGGGAATTCCTGGAACGAGAAAAGAAAGCCGGAGCAAAGCGCACTTTGCTCCGGCATGGTGCCGAAGGCCGGACTCGAACCGGCACGCTGTCGCCAGC
>USII01000214.1 GCA_900554725.1 uncultured Eubacteriales bacterium | reverse complement strand
CAACACTTTTCCATAGCTATCCAGCGTATCCGTCCGCACTCCAAAACAGATCTCCGCTACATATCGCTTGGAATGATTCATAAGGTATTCCGAAAGCCGAGCAGAGCGCCCCGCCAACACCACGAGCACACCCGCAGCACCCGGGTCCAGCGTTCCTGCATGGCCCACGCGCTTCTCATCCAAAAGCTTCCGCAAAAAAACCGTCGCACCATTGGAAGACATGCCCGGCGGTTTTAATAAATTGATAATCCCATTCATAAATGTTTTTCCGCGGCCGCAAGGATCTGCTGCTTCGCCCTTTCAACGCTGCCCTGCAGAGAGCATCCCGCCGCCTGCTTATGGCCTCCGCCGCCAAACTCCAGCGCCAGAGCAGAGACATCCGCATACTGGTTGCTCCGCAGGCTGACGCGGAACTCATCGTCCCGGCCATCCGTCTGCCGCAAAAATATGGCGATTTCCACACCCACAATATCCCGGGCATAGTTTATCAGTTCGTCGCAATCTTCCCGCTTAGCGCCCAATTCCTGATAATCGCTGCGCAGCACATAGGAGAACGCAATCCTCCCCCCACAGAACAGCTCCAGGCGCTCGATTGCCCGGCCAATCAGGCGCGTAGCCCCCAGGGTTCTTTCCCGGTAAATGACCTTATTAAGCCAGGGGATATCTGCCCCATAGCCCCGCAGCCGTGCTGCCGCTTGCAGCACCGCCTCATCTGTATTGGCATAGGAAAAGTTTCCCGTATCCGTAGAGATGGCGGTATAGAGCAGGTTCGCCAACTTGGGCGTAATCGAACAACCAAGCGCCTCCAAAAGCTCCAGCATCATCTGCCCCGTCGCCCCATAGGGAAGCACCAGGTTTCGCTTTCCAAAGCCAGTGTTTGTGGGATGGTGATCCAGCACCATCGTGTTTTCATTTTGCAAAAACAGCTCGCCCAAATCCCCCAGGCGCGAAAGATCTCCACAATCCACGGCAATCACCGCTTCATAGCTCCTGCGCTCTACCGCATCGCTTGGGGTGATGGGGAAAATATCCGTCATAAAGGCCAACTTATCGGGCAACGCGCCATGCAGGCCAAAAACTGCCCGTTTGCCCATCTGCTGCAGCCCCAGGCACAGCGCCAGCCCACTGCCCACGGTATCCCCATCCGGGCTCACATGGCCAATGACGAGAAAGTCCCCGCAGGCTTTTAACTGCTCTAAAATGCCCTGCGCATTTTTGTCATGCATCTGCGCCGCCCTCCTCGCGCTGCTTTTCACTCTGGCGGTCTTTTGCGGTAACCTCTTCGATTAGCTTGGAGATTTTCGCGCTGTATTCGATGGAATCATCGTACACAAAGCTCATCACCGGGATGCGGCGCAGGCGGATCATCTCGTTCAGCCGAGCGCGCAGAAAGGGTTCTGCGCTCTCCAGCGCCTCCATGGTTGATTTTATCTTTTCCGGCGTATCATAAACACTCACATAGACTTTTGCATATTTGAGATCCTGCGTCACAGAGACTTTGCTGACGCTGGCCATCCGGCTCAAGCGCGGGTCTTTCAGCTCTGTAAGCAGCAGTTCACCCAGCGCGCGGCGAAATTCGCCGTCTATTCTGGCTTCCCTTAGCTTGCTCATAATGATGATATCGGGATTACCGTTCCACCTCGACTACCTCGTAGGCTTCGAGGGTATCCCCCTCCTTAATATCGTTAAAGTTTTCCAGCGTTACGCCACATTCATAGCCAGCTTGCACTTCCCGAACATCGTCTTTAAAGCGCTTGAGCGAGGAGAGCCCTCCCTCAAACATTACGATGCCATCGCGCAGCAGGCGGATTTTGGCGCTCCTTGTGATCTTGCCATCCGTTACATAACTGCCGGCAATCGTCCCCACACTGGAGACTTTGAATGTCTGCCGAACTTCCACATGCCCGATGATCTCTTCCTTAAATTCGGGCTCCAAGAGGCCCTTCATCGCCTTTTCCACATCCTCAATGGCGTTATAGATGACGCGATAAGTGCGGATATCCACATTTTCACGCTCTGCCGCCGCAGAAACATTGGCATCCGGGCGAACATTAAAGCCGATGATGATGGCGTTGCTGGCAGAG
>USII01000213.1 GCA_900554725.1 uncultured Eubacteriales bacterium | reverse complement strand
AAATTATCGCTTGCTGAACTGCGGAGCGCGACGGGCAGCCTTGAGGCCGTATTTCTTTCTCTCTTTCATTCTCGGGTCTCTTGTGAGATAGCCCGCCGCCTTAACTGCTCCGCGAAGATCCGGTTCCGCCTTGATCAGCGCTCTGGCAATGCCGTGGCGCACTGCACCGGCCTGGCCAGTAAAGCCGCCGCCATGCACTGTTGCAACCACATCATAGCTGCCCAGGCGCTCGGTGAGCTCCAGCGGCGAGCGGACGAGCATCCGCAGCGTCTCATATCCAAAAAACTCTTCCAGATCCTTATGGTTTACTGTAATATTGCCACTCCCCGCAATCAGGCGGACTCTGGCAATGGATTTCTTTCTTCTGCCTGTTCCCAAGAACTGCTCTTTTGCCATCGTTTCTTACCTCCCCCTTTTTACAGGTCCAGCGCCACGGGGCACTGTGCAGCATGCTTATGCTCGCTGCCCTTATAGACATGGAGCTTGGAGAGCATTTTCCTGCCAATTCTGTTCTTTGGCATCATTCTCTCTACCGCTACTTCAAATGCGAAATCGCTCTTGTTTGCCATGAGCATCTTATAGGGAATCTCCCGCAGACCGCTGCGATAACCCGTATAAGTGCGGTATACTTTTTGATCCAGCTTCTTGCCGGTAAGCACCATTTTATCTGTATTGATGACGATCACATGATCTCCCGTATCGAGGCTTGGGGTATAGGTGGTTTTGTTTTTGCCCATCAGCACCGCTGCGACCTGGCTTGCAAGGCGGCCCAGGGTTTTTCCCTCCGCATCTACGACATACCATTTTCTTTCGATATTGCCATGCGGCATATATGTCTTCATGAGGTACTCCTCCTATCGTTTTTTTGCTTGGCGCAAGCGCCTGTTTATGGTAGTAGACACGGCTCTTTACGGGGCTAGTGCAAAAATCCGTGCAACCTATATTTTATCCGAGAAAAAATCCGATGTCAAGGGGATTTTTCGCATTTTGAGCCTGCAAAAGGGCGATGTTCTCGCCCTCGCGGCGCGCCTGCCCTTCCTGATAGAACACCTCCACCATGCAAAGCCCTCGGGCCACTGCCGTAGGCCCGGCATTGCGGCGATCCCTGCTGTGCAGGATTTCCAGAACGCGCTCGGGTGGGTATTTCCTCTTTCCCACATCTATCAGCGTCCCTGCGATAATCCGCACCATATTGTATAAGAAGCCATCTCCAAAGATATCCAGGTATACCATTTCCCCCTGGCGGCGCACGCACAGAGCGTACACTGTGCGCACTGTGCCCACAAGGTTGCTTCCCTCCGCCTTAAAGGCGCCAAAATCGTGCTTCCCCACCAGGTACTGGCCTGCCCGATACATCAGCCTCTCTTGCAGCAGGACAGGCACATGCGCGCAAGTTTGGCGGCCTATGGCGCAGTTGTGCCGCCCATTATAGATGGCATAGCGGTAGTGCTTGCCCTTGGCGGATTTTCGGGCATGGAAATCCTCCGGCACCTGGCAGGAACTCTTCACCCGAATATCCGGCGGCAAAAATCGGTTGAACACAAAGCTGAACTTATCCGCCGGGATGCGCGCCTGTGTATCAAAATGGGCGCACTGGCCAAGGGCATGCACTCCTGCATCCGTCCGCCCCGCTCCGATGATGCGGCGCTCCTCCCCTGTGGCCTTTTTGAGCGCGGCCTCCAGCTCCCCCTGAATGGAGGGGCCGTTTTCCTGCGCCTGCCATCCACAGTAGGCGCTTCCATCATATTCCACCAGCAGCTTGATTCTCATATCTAATACCCAAAGCCGATGAAGACGCAAACGGCCACAAGCAGCGCCATGGCCAGATAGTCCCGTGCCTGCACATGAAAGACTTTCATGCGCGTACGGTTTTCTCCACCGTGGTAACACCGGGCCTCCATGGCAAGGGCAAGCTCATCTGCCCGTTTAAATGCGCTGACAAACAGCGGCACGAGGATGGGAATCATCCCCTTTGCTTTTTCCACCAGCCCACCCGTATCGAAAGAAGCCCCCCGCGCCGTCTGCGCTTTCATGATGCTGTCTCTTATACACATCTGACGCTGCCGACGAGCGATCTAGTGTAGAT
>USII01000212.1 GCA_900554725.1 uncultured Eubacteriales bacterium | reverse complement strand
GCCATTGTGCTGCGGGATGGGAAGGAAATCGAGGTGGATATCGAGCAGGTGCAGGTGGGAGATATTCTGCCTGTGCGGCCGGGCCAACGCATCCCGGTAGATGGCGTGCTGATAGAGGGAAGCAGCGCGGTGGATGAATCTGCCCTTACGGGAGAGAGCCTGCCTGTAGAAAAGCAAAAGGGCGATAAGCTGTATACGGCTTCCATCAATAAGACGGGATATTTCACCATGAAGGCTGAAAAGGTCGGCTCGGATACTACGCTTTCTAAAATCATCGAGCTGGTGGAGGAGGCGGCTGCCTCTAAAGCGCCCATCTCCAAACTGGCGGATAAGGTGGCAGGGGTATTTGTTCCGGTGGTCATGGCTATTGCGGTGATTGCGGCTATCACTTGGCTGCTTCTTGGAAAGGGCGTGGAATTTGCCCTCTCCATTGGAATATCGGTGCTGGTTATTTCCTGCCCCTGCGCACTGGGCCTTGCAACGCCCGTTGCTATCATGGTGGGCACGGGAAAAGGGGCGGAGCTGGGTGTTCTCATCAAATCCGCTGCCGCGCTGGAGACGGCCCATAAAGTAAAAACAGTCATTTTGGATAAAACCGGCACGCTCACAGAGGGAAAGCCGGCAGTGACAGATTTAGCCGCCGAACCGGGCGTAGAGGAAGAGGAACTTCTGCGGTTTGCGGCCAGTCTGGAAAAACCTTCTGAGCATCCGCTTGCCGAGGCAATCCTTCAGGAGGCGCAGGCGCGCGGTATGCAGCTAAAAACGGCCGAGGCGTTTCGGGCGCTGCCGGGCAAAGGGCTGAGCGCAGAGCTGGAAGGCCGGCAATACTATGCGGGCAATGCTGCTCTGATGCAGGAGCAGAACATTGCATTTTCAGAAGATGTCAGGGCCAGGGCGGAAGAACTGGAGGCCCAGGGTAAAACGGTTCTGTATTTTGCAGATGCCCAAAGGCTGCTTGGAGCAATCGCCGTGGCGGATCGTCCAAAGCCTACAAGCAAGCAGGCAGTGGCTGAATTTGGCGCCATGGGAATCGATGTGGTAATGCTTACCGGGGATAACGAGCGCACGGCAAAGGCGATCGCAAAACATCTTGGCATTCAGAGAGTGATTGCGCAGGTTTTGCCTGCGGATAAGGAAAAAGTAGTGCGGGAAGAGCAGAAAAAGGGGCGCAAAGTTGCCATGGTGGGCGATGGCATCAACGATGCTCCCGCTCTGGCACGGGCAGATGTGGGCATAGCCATTGGCGCAGGCGCAGATATTGCCATGGAATCGGCGGATATTGTGTTGATGCGGGGAGATCTCCTGGGGGCAGTTTCGGCATTCCAGCTTTCCCGGGCAGTACTGCGCAATATTAAGGAAAACCTCTTCTGGGCGTTTTTCTATAACAGCATCGGTATTCCGCTTGCGGCAGGAGTGTTCTACCTTGCGCTGGGGCTGCGCCTCTCTCCGATGTTTGGAGCGGCAGCTATGAGCTTGAGCTCTGTGTGCGTTGTGAGCAATGCACTTCGCCTGAAGCTCTTCCGGCCAAAGTATCAATATGGTAAAATAAATGAAAAAGAAGGAGAAAAGCAGATGAAAAAGATTGTACATGTCAATGGAATGAGCTGCGCGCATTGCCAAGCGGCTGTGGAAAAGGCGCTGATGGGCGTTGCGGGTGTGGCAACGGCAAAGGTGAACCTGAAAAAGAAGCTGGCAGAAGTGGAGCTTTCGGCCGAAGTTTCGGATGAAGCGCTGCTTGCTGCGGTCAACGATGCCGGATACGAAGCGGTATCTGTGGAAACAAAATAATGAAAGCCGAAAAAAAGACAATCTGCCGGTTGATTAAAACGGCCAAAGGCCAGCTGGAAGGCGTGCTGAAAATGATAGAAGAGGACCGCTACTGTATTGATATTTCGCATCAGCTGCTGGCAGCCGAGGCTATTCTGCAAAAGGCAAATCGGGAAATCCTCTGCGCACACATGAAAAGCTGCGTGAGAGAAGCGTTGGAAAATGGTGGTGGAGAGGAAAAAATAGAGGAGCTGATTGCCCTGATGGAGAAAATGGGCCGCCTGTCTCTTATACACATCTGACGCTGCCGACGAGCGATCTAGTGTAGATC
>USII01000211.1 GCA_900554725.1 uncultured Eubacteriales bacterium | reverse complement strand
GTAAAAAAGGAGCGTGTGCCTGTTATGGAAGAAAAAAATACGGAGGAAATGTATATCAACCGCGAGCTAAGCTGGCTTGCGTTTAACCGGCGCGTACTAAACCTCGCCAAGGACAAAGCTGTGCCGCTGGGCGAACAGCTGAAATTCGCAGGCATTTACGGCAGTAATTTAGACGAATTCTTTATGGTGCGTGTGGCGGGAGTGATGGAGCAGGTGCGCTCCAAATATACCGTTCCCGATCTTTCCGGGTTGACGCCTCAGGATTTGCTGGATAAATTGCGCAAGCGGATTTGGGATTTTATGGAGCGGCAGTATTCCTGTCTGAATCGATCCATCCTGCCCATGCTGAAGAAAAGCGGCTTCTGCTTTGCAGACCAAAAGCAGCTGAGCGGCGAGCAGGAAGCATTTTTGAAAAACTACTTTAAAAAATTTCTCTTCCCTGTGCTAACCCCTCTTGCGATAGATCGCAGCCGCCCTTTTCCCATGCTCTTAAATAGAAGCCTGAATCTGGCAGTGCGGCTGGAAGAGGAGGAGGGCGAGCCCCGCTTTGCAGTGGTACAGGTGCCTGGCATCCTGCCCAGATTTTTGGAAATCCCGGCTGGGGAACAGAGCGAGCAGCGGAGCTTTATCCTGCTGGAAAATGTCATCCTTATGATGCTGCCCGAGCTGTTTGCGCCTTTGAAGATAGAGGCAGCCTGCCCATTTCGGATTACCCGCAATTCGGATTTGGAAATCGATGAAGAGGCAGATGATCTCATGATGGAAGTTCAAAAATCCATCAAAAAGAGAAAGCGCGGGCGCCCTGTGCGGCTGGAGCTGGAGCAGAAGTGCGATGGGGAAATCCGCGAATTTTTGACTGAGATGCTGAAGGTTTCGCATAAGAATATCTACGAGCTGCCCGGGCCGCTGGATTTGACATTCCTTTCCAAATTTGCCGGGATGCCCGGGTGCGAAGCGCTGAGCTATGAGCCCATTGTGCCCGTTCTGCCTCCTGCGGATTTTTGGGGGTGCACGGATATTTTTGAGGCGATCCGGGAAAAAGATCGTATGGTGCATCACCCTTACGAAAGCTTTGAGTGCGTAGTAGATTTTGTGAGCCGGGCTGCAGAGGATGAAAATGTGCTGGCCATCAAACAGACGCTGTACCGCGTGAGCGGGCATTCCCCCATTATAGCGGCGCTCATCAAGGCTGCTGAGGCCGGAAAGCAGGTGACTGTTCTGGTGGAGCTGAAGGCCCGCTTTGATGAGGAAAACAATATCAACTGGGCCAAAAAGCTGGAAGCGGCCGGCTGCCATGTCATCTATGGGCTGGCAGGGCTCAAAACCCACTGCAAAATCCTGCTGGTGGTTCGCCGCGATGAGGATGGAATCCGCCGCTATGTGCATATGGGAACGGGAAATTATAACGATTCCACTGCAAAGATCTATACTGATATTGGCATGTTTACCTGCCGGGAGCCTTTTGGCGCAGATGCTTCGGCTCTGTTTAACGCCCTTACGGGCTATTCTGTTCCCATGGATTATAACCGTTTTGTGGTGGCTCCTCATGGGATGCGCACATTTTTTGAAGAACAGATTCGCAGAGAAGCCCAAAATGCAAGGAAGGGCTTGCCTTCTGGCATCACTGCGAAGGTCAACTCCCTGGTGGACTCGGGAATCATCTCGCTCTTATATGAAGCATCCCAGGCGGGGGTTCCCATTCAGCTGATTGTGCGGGGAATCTGCTGCCTGGTTCCCGGGCTTGCGGGGATCAGCGAGAATATTTCGGTGCGCAGCATTGTGGGCCAGCTTTTGGAGCATAGCCGCATCTTCCGCTTTGAAAACGGCGGAAAACCGCAGGTTTTCATGGGAAGCGCTGATTGGATGCCCCGCAACCTGGATCGGCGCGTGGAGTTGGTCTTTCCTGTCGAGGATGAGGCGCTAAAACAGCGCGCCTTTTCCATTCTGGATCTGATGCTTGGCGATAACATCAATGCGCGCCTGATGCAGCCGGATGCCACATATACTTCTATTGATCGCCGGGGAAAGGCATCCGTCAACAGTCAGAGAGAGTTTTCCAGGTTGGCAAAACAGGCGGTGAGGCGCTTGGAAGAGGAGGAGCGCGCG
>USII01000210.1 GCA_900554725.1 uncultured Eubacteriales bacterium | reverse complement strand
ACCTATCAGGTTTCCATAGACAAATGAAAGATAAAGCAAGGGCTGCACTGCCGAAAATAGAAACAAAAGCAAGAGAATCTCCACTTCCCTTTTGGCAAAGAGAATCCTGCAAATGCCAAGCAGCAGAAAATAGCAGGCGCTCAGCGCAAAAATATTGAGCACTTGCAACACCAGATAGGTATTGGCACCCGCAAAAAGGTTTACCAACTGAAAATAAGCCACTAGCCCCAGCTGGTGCGGATAGAGGTATAGATATCCTCCCCGGTCTAACATGGTAAAATCGCCCCGAGCGAACGCCTGGGCAGCGGAAAGCACCGTCCCCTGATCTGCGACAGGCTCCACTTTCCATGTAAAAACCATCCAGCTTCCTATGGAAAAGAGAAAAACCAAAAGAATGACCCGAAGCGCCCGCGCAGAACAGCGGGAAAGAAAGCTGTGTAGCCGCAAAAGTGCCAGCAGGAGCAGCGCCAGAAAGAGCAGGTGCATAAAAGGCGAATCCTGGCAGAATACTGCACTTTCACTGTGATCAATCTGGACAGTCGCAAAAATGCTGATCAGCGCAAGATAAGAGAGCGAAAGCAGCACCGCCGCTGCCGCGCCCCATACCAAAATGCGCTCAAGGTTCAACTTTTTCTTTAGAATCCCTCTCTTTTCCACACCCATCCCCCATTCTAGCGCATTTCACTCCATAAAAGAGCATGCGCACCCTATCGTTTACCAGGGCCAGGGCAGCACCTTACCATCCTTAATCAAAAAGCTTTGCTCTGCCAGCGCCGCCATTGGGGCATCGGATCGGGAGTCCGAATAAAACTTCTGCACGCGCTGATCTCCCATTCGCGCGCGAAACCGGCGCACTTTCTCCTCTCCCCAGCAATTCAGCCCCGTATAAATACCTGTATGTGCATCGACTCGCGATGCAATGGGCTCCAAAATTCCAAGGCGCCGGCATACAGGCCGAAGCAAAAACTCGGGGGAAGCCGAGATAACAAGATCCCCTGCCTGCCTTATGGCGCAGTACCAATCCTGTATACAGCCCATATGGGAATCCCAAAATGCCTCTACCGCCTGCTCTATTTGCGGAACACACCTTACAAACCGGTAAAAATTCTGCTTAAACCGAGTTTTAGACATAAGGCGCAATAAAAAGAGCATCCCGCAGCTCCCTGTCCTTGGGAGCGTTTTCCATGTTTTAGGATATTTTTTCAAACAATACACAAAAAAATCCCGTGTGCTATCTCCATCGTATATGGTTTTATCAAAATCAAATACATTCATCGCAGCTCCTTTTTCATTATAACATAAAATGCGCCTGCCCAAATGCTCCCACCGGCCAAGCCACTGCGTCATTTAGCGGTTCATCGCGCAAATACCTTCACCGCAACGCATGTGCTTTTACGCACCAGCCTCGCTTGGGAACACCGTCTGTCTCACTTCCCCAAGCTCTGTTCCACAAAGGCTCATGCAGTACCCAACTTCCAGCGGAATCTGCCTGAACTCAATTTCCCCAAGCCGCTCGAGCAATGCACCCTCATCCACCACAGAAAAAGAGGAAAATTCCGCGTCTATTCCCCTTCCCAAGAGCTTGACATAGCTCTCCTTTGCCGTCCATACAGAAAAAAACGCCTCCGGTCCCCCAGCCGCATATTTCGCCTCCTTTGGGTGAAAAAAGCGCCGGGCAATCGCCCCATATGGGCGCAGCCGGATTTTCTCCACATCCAACCCCACCGGAGCATGTGAAACCGCGCAGGCCCAATAGCCAGGAGTGTGGCTTATGGAACAAAAAATTTCCGGAATATCTGGAAAAAAAGGCTTTCCCTTTCGCGTGCGAAAGATGCGGCAGAAGGCTTTCTCTTCCTTTTGGCAGCAAAAAAGGCGCGCACAGCGGCGCATTCTTTCTTCTCCGCCGCATTTTTCTGCTCCGGGAAAAAGGAACAGATGTGTGCTCATCGTCCAGCTCCGCCGTTCCCATCCAGCAGGGTAAATTTCAAAGTTTTCATTCTTCCATACCGCCTTTTTTCTGCCTCGCCAAAGCTGCAAGCAAACGCCGGCCTCTCCTTTCTCCTATCTTTTTATCTTGTATGAGAGCGTCTTCTCAAAAGCGCTTCCGCGCAAATGCACTGCCTGGATT
>USII01000209.1 GCA_900554725.1 uncultured Eubacteriales bacterium | reverse complement strand
TATTATCGCAGCGCTCCGCTAAATCTGAGAGCAGCAAGGTATGTTCCTTTAGACGATCTTTTGTCTTTCGTTCCTCTTCTCTGGCAGCGGCAATGATGCCCTCAGCGCGATCTTTGGCCGCGCTGATGATTTCGCCGGCCGTGCGCTCGGCCTTTACAAGGGCGGCGGAGAGGGCGGATTCACTCTCTTCATAGGCGCGCAACCGCTGGAGCAGCTCTGCATTTTCGTTGCGCAGCGCCAGAATGCGGTCTTTTTGTTCCTTGGCAAGGCTTTCATAGTCCTCGGTGAGCTGTGCCAGGCGCGCTCTTGGATCGGGCTGGCGATTTCTTTTTGCTATCATCATATGTATTTCCCTCCGTTCTAATTTTACTTCCATTTTAGGAAAAATATGGGAGAAAAACTGTCGAGATGCGCGCCCTGGAAGCGCGAAAAAGCACTAGTTTCGGCATGTTTTTGACACGGCGGAAAGAGGGCAAAAATCTATAAAAGCAATTTAAAAAATAAAGGAATTGACAAAACCTGGCCGAATATTTAAAATTAGATTAATAAAAGTGGTTTAAAGTGGTTTAAAGTGGTGAATTTCTTTGAAATTTACCTTTCCTGGGGAGTGAAACATGTTTACTGGCACTTATTCCCACACTCTGGATGCGAAAGGGCGCGTGTTCATGCCCGCCAAGTTCAGAGAAGAGCTGGGGGAAAATTTTATCGTCACAAGAGGCATTGGAAAATGCCTGTTTGTGTTTTCCCCGGAAATGTGGCTGGAATTTGCCGGAAAACTGAAGAGCATCCCCATGACAGATAGCAAGGGCCAGGTTTTTTTGCGCATGCTCTTTGCTTCGGCAGAGGAAGTCAAGCCGGATAAGCAGGGAAGAATTTTGCTGCCGGCCCGCCTGAGGGAGAAGGCGGAAATGGAAAAGGATGTCGTTGTCATCGGCGCGATGAACCGTGTGGAGCTCTGGTCCGGGGAAAACTGGGACAACTACTGCCAGGATGCCGATGAGGAATTTGAAAGTGTTTTGGCGCAGCTTGCGGAGCTTGGCATATGAGCGGACATGTGAGTGTGCTTTATGAGCAGGTTTTAGCGGCGCTGCCGCTTGCCGAGGGAAAATGGTTTGTAGATGGCACGCTGGGCGGAGGCGGCCACTCTGAAGGGATTCTGAAAGCTTCTAACGGCCATCTAATCGCCATAGATAAGGATGCGGATGCCATTGCGCGCTGCAAAAGCCGCTTGGCCCCTTATGGGCAGAGGGTGACTTTTGTTCGCGATGACTTTAAAAATATCCGACAGATCCTGCAGGAACAGGGAGGAATCCAGGTGGATGGCGCGCTGCTGGACCTTGGCGTTTCCTCTTTCCAGCTGGATGAGGCAGAGCGGGGGTTTTCCTATTCCAAAGATGCCCCGCTGGATATGCGCATGGATCGGGATAGCGCGCTGAGCGCGTTTCAGGTGGTAAACGAATATGAGCAAAAAGAGCTTGCGAGAATTCTCTATGAATATGGAGAAGAGCGCTTTGGAGGGAAAATAGCGGCAGCTATTGTGAAAAACCGCCCGGTTCAAACCACCGTGCAGCTGGCTGAAATTGTAAAAAGCGCGATACCGGCAGCCAAGCGCCGCAGCGGCGGCCACCCTGCGAAGAAGGCATTTCAGGCAATCCGCATTGAAGTGAACGGTGAACTGGAAACGCTGCGGGAAACGGTCAACGCCTTTATCGATTCCCTGGCCGGCGGCGGGCGCCTTGCCATCATCACTTTCCATTCGCTGGAGGATCGCATTGTAAAAAAGGCATTTCAGGAAGCGGAGCATCCCTGTATCTGCCCGCCGGATTTTCCCAAGTGTGTCTGCGGAAGGGTGAGCAAAGGCCGGCAGATCACCCGCAAGCCAATTTTGCCGAATGAAAAAGAAATGCAGGAGAACCCGCGCTCCCGAAGCGCGAAGCTGAGAGTTTTTGAGCGGTGCAGGTAAAACACCGCGAAGATTTGGAGGGAATCCCCGTGGATCATTTGAAAAGAGCAGCAAATGGCTTTGAGTATATTGCGCCCTACCATGAGAGCGATTGGGACAAGCTGCCCGAGCGCAAACAACAGAACAGAAAAAAGGACGCAGTGCAAACTGCGCCCTTTTTGCATATCCCG
>USII01000208.1 GCA_900554725.1 uncultured Eubacteriales bacterium | reverse complement strand
CCTCTCTGGTCTCGTGGGCTCGGAGATGTGTATAAGAGACAGATACATATGTTAGAAATTTGAGCAAAAGAGTGGAAGGCTTAAACTTATAAATCTAGGAAAGGAATCCAAAGAGTGTTCATTTATAAAAAGGCGCTTTCTCTATTTCCTGTACTCCATCTGAAGTTTGGAATGTAAGCATGCCTCTCATGGGGCCCTAAAGAATGAAAATTTTGAAATGCCGGTATAGAAGGGGAATTCCGGGAAAAAATGATGGCAGAACTTTTGCTTTACTTTTGATACTGGCATATTCCGTACTGATCAAAACAGGGTAGGCGCTAACAAAAAGGCCATGGCACTGCGGAAATACCCAAATAAAGTGGCAGAGCGGGCGGAGAAAGAGGACGACAAAAAGGATGCATCTCTGCAGGAGGATATTGAATGAAGAGCGAGCGGCTTCTTAGGATTTTGAGCGTATGCCGGAAAGCCGGCATTATCGCAGACATTGGATGCGATCATGGCTTGCTTTGTGCAGAGTTGGTGCGCAGCAAAAAGGCAGAGAAGGCTATTGCGACAGATATCAGCAGCGCTTCTTTGGCAAAAGCGGAAAAGCTTTCCAAGGAACTCGGACTCGAAGGAAAGATAGAATGCCGCCTGGGCGACGGGCTGAGTGTTTTGCAGCCCGGCGAAGCGGAGGGAATTGTCATTGCAGGGATAGGGGGGCCTCTGCTCATGCGGATTTTGGAACAGGGCTGGAAGGTTGCACGATCGGCGCAGTATCTGGTGCTTTGTCCGCAGAATTATCCTGAAAGCCTTCGGCAGTATATCAATGAGGCAGGATTTTTAATCGAGTATGAAGAAATTTCCCAGGAAAAGGGAAAATATTATCCAATCATGAGGGTATGCCCTGGGCGGGAAAAAAGCTATTCTCCTATGGAACTGCTTGTGGGCCGCAATGTGAAGAAGGATGAAAACTGGGCACAGTATCTTCAGCATGAGGCAGAGGTGCAGTGCCATATTGCCAGGCAGGCGGGCGATGGCATTGCGGGGCAAAAAGCAAGAGAAAGGGCAGAACACTATGAACAAGCTTTGCGGGAGTATAGGAAAGGAGAAGAACAGCCATGGCGATAACAGCAAGGGATTTTTCACAGCTAGTAGAGCGAGTTGCGCCGCTTTCCTGCGCTTATCATTGGGACAACAGCGGCATGACGCTTTATCAGCATGACGAAATCAAAAGGGTTTATCTTTGCCTGGATGTAAATGCTGATGCGATTGCCGAGGCGGAAGAAAGAGGATGCGATACGATTCTTTCGCATCATCCGCTGCTGTTTTCAGCGATAAAAAAGCTTTGCGCAGATGAGCCAGTAGATGCGTTGCTGCTGAAGGCAGTGCGATTGGGGCTGAATCTATATGCTGCGCATACATCTTATGATTGTGCGCCGGGCGGGATGAACGAATGGCTTGCAGCGCAGCTTGGGCTTGCAGTGCCAAAACCGCTGATTGTGCAACAGGCAGCTCAGGATGGCAGCATGTTAAGTGGCATTGGCATTATCGGGCTTTGCGAGACCGTGCTTGAGCCGGAAGAGCTTGCCCAAAAAGTAAAGCAGGCGCTGAATTTGCCGGTTGTGCGCGTTGCAAAAGGGAAAAGAAAAATTCAGAAAGTAGCTTGTGTTGGCGGCGCTGGAGGCGACTTTTTAAAAGCGGCTTCTGATGCTGGCGCAGATGCTTTTCTTACAGGAGAAATAAAGCATAATTTCTATGCGGAAGCTGCTGTGCTTGGGCTGACACTGATTGAAGCAGGGCATTATGATACGGAAAAGATATTTATAAGGGCGATGAGCGAAGGTTTACAAAAAGCTCAAAATGAGTTAAAATGTAACATAGAGGTAATTTGTCCGCGCGAATGTCGGCGGCCATATGAATTTTTCTAATGCTTCTGCAACCCTGCGCGGTTGCAGATTTGATATATAGGGAGGTTATGGTTTTGGAGAATCTAAATGAGCTTTGGCAATACCAACAGATGGATATGAAACTAGATGCTTATAAGCGAAAAGTGCAGGATACTCCCACGAGAAAGCAGCTTTTAAAGCTGAAACGCTTCATGCAAAGCGGCCAAAATAAAATTGCGGATGCGGAAAGTAAAGCGGCAATTCGGC
>USII01000207.1 GCA_900554725.1 uncultured Eubacteriales bacterium | reverse complement strand
ATGCCAAACGCCGCAGCGCGGATTCACTCTCTCCTCTTTTTTTTGCAATGGATGCTCTATCTAATTTTTTCCTGAATAGATTCATGCTTTTCAATCCTTTCATACTAGTTTTTACAATATGGCAACTAAATATGAACAGGACAGAAGAAGATGCTAGCCAAATATGCGAAGGCGGCGCGATGGCAAGGGCACATCGTCATCGCTTTGCGGTAAAAGGTGCATGCGGTTTCTACTGTGGCTGTTCTTCATGCTACTGTGGCTTATCAATGTGTCCTCACCTCCGTTTCAAACATAAAAAACCCTTGCCACGATGGCAAAGGCGCATAAATACCCCAACCATCGTTCAAGTTTTAGCTCACAGAGGCAATGAAACTGCATTAGAACACGCCTTAGCTCGACATGCTCTGCTCACCAGCTATTGATGTCTCCATCAGGTCACGGCAGCAGTCCGTATCCACTGTGTAGCCTCACCTACCGACTTCGGTATATTTTTAGCATAAATTATTTTTTGGGCGCTGTCAATGCATTCGAAAAATTTTTATCAGGTTCTGGGTTTTGTGGTATGATAAGGAAAAAGGAGGGGTGGTTATGGAATTTTTAGAGCTTGCCCAAAAGAGATATTCTGTGCGCAGTTTTTCCCAGCGCCCGGTGGAACAGGAAAAGCTGGAAAAGGTTTTGGAGGCGGGGCGCCTTGCCCCCACGGCGACAAATGCGCAGCCCCAGCGCATTCTCGTGTTGCAGGGCCAGGAGGAAATGAACCGGCTTGGCCAATGCACCAAATTTACATTTGGCGCCCCCATGGCGCTTGTGGTGTGCGCTGATAAGGAGGCGGCCTGGGTGCGCGGCTGCGATGGCAAAAACCACGCAGAGATAGATGCTTGCATCGTGGCGACGCATATGATGCTGGAAGCAGCCGAGCAGGGGCTGGGAACAACCTGGGTAGGGGTTTTTCAGCCCGAGCTCATTATGGAATATTTTGGCGTGCCCGAAGGCATGGTGGTTACGGCGGTGCTGCCCATGGGGTATCCGGCAGAGGACGCCAAGCCAAGCCCCAGGCATGCCGATAGAAAACCCCTTGGGGAAACAGTTTTCTATCATTCTTTTCAAAAATAAAAAGGCGAAAAAGAGGAACACGCCATAGGCGCCAGTGCAAAAAAAGAAAAGCCAGCGGAATTTTCCGCTGGCTTTTTGATAAAAATTTGTCTATACGCTTGTGCGGTTATGTTATTCCGCGCTGCGCAGATGTTCTGCCTTCTTTTCTTTCCCGCCCTTTTCTTTTTTCTCCTCTTCGGGTTCGGGCAAATCTATTTTTGAGACGATGGCCCATTCGATGCGCCGATCTTTAATCTCCTGCACTTCGATATGCAGGCCGGCAATATCCATAACGGGCGTGCTCCCGTCTTCGGGGACTGCGTTTAGGGAATCGAGAATCATGCCGCCCAGCGTATCGTACTCATCGTCTTCGGGGAGATCGATATTGAGGGCTTCTGCGATGCTCTCAATATCCGCGCTTCCGGCAATGCGCCAGCGGTTCTCCCCAAGGGGAAGGATTTCCGTTTCATCCTTCGGGTCGAATTCATCGTAGATGTTGCCTACAATCTGTTCCAGAAGGTCTTCCATCGTTACAAGCCCGCTTGTACCGCCATATTCATCTACTACGATGGCCATATGCGTATTGGTGCTCTGCATATTGCGAAACAGCACATCCGTCTGCACGCTTTCCGGAACAAAATATGCCGGGCGCAGCAGCTCCTCTAGGGGCTTGGGCTGGCTTTTTTGCGCGTTTATCAGGTAATCCCTTGCATTGAGGATGCCGACGATGTCATCCGCATCCTCGTTGCAGACGGGGAAGCGCGAAAGGCCGGTTTGCTCGATGCGCTCGAGGATTTTCTGCGGCTCATCATCCGTCCAGATAATTTCCATATCCGTGCGGTGAACCATGATATCCTCTGCGGATTGATTGTTGAATTCAAAGATGTTTTCTATCATCTCTTTCTCTCCAGCTTCAATCGCGCCGCGCTCTTCTCCGATATCCACCATCATGCGAATTTCATCTTCGGAGACATCCTCTTCCTCTGCGTTGGGATCGATGCCAAAAAGGCGAAGCAGGCCGTTTGTGGAAACTGTGAGCAACCAGGTAAT
>USII01000206.1 GCA_900554725.1 uncultured Eubacteriales bacterium | reverse complement strand
GATCTACACTAGATCGCTCGTCGGCAGCGTCAGATGTGTATAAGAGACAGGTCCCAGGTGAAAGGGGTTATACTCCGCGATAATGGCAGATATTCTCATAAACTTGCAAAACTCCTTTGCAAAACAAAAATTTATCATGTATAATATTAAAAGCCGTCTTTATTATAGCAAAAAACAGGCGTGCAGAATATGGGATTTTATTGTGGAGGAAGAACCCTATGAACTACATTTTGGTGATCAATGCAGGCAGCTCGTCCATTAAATATCAGCTTTTTGACATGGATAATGAGGATGTCAAGGCAAAGGGGCTCGTGGAGAGAATCGGCATTGCCGGATCCAAGCTGACGCACACCACGGCTGGCAAAGAGAAATTTGTCGTCGAAAAGGAAATGAGCGATCATGGCGCGGCGATGACAGAAGTGATTGCGGCGCTTACAGATGCAGAACACGGCGCTGTAAAATCTATGGATGAAATTCAGGCGGTTGGACACAGAGTTCTGCATGGCGGCGAGAAGTTCAGTGCGCCAACTTTGGTGGATGATCGGGTGCTGGATGGAATCCGCGAATATATTGAGCTTGGCCCACTGCATAATCCTGCAAATATCAAGGGAATCGAAACTTGCATGCAGCTCATGCCTGGAAAGCCCAATGTTGCGGTGTTTGACACAGCGTTTCACCAGACTATGCCAGAATATGCCTATCTGTATGGCATTCCCTATTCTGTTTATAAAGAACACAAGATTAGAAAATATGGTTTCCACGGCACTTCCCATCACTATATCTCTGCCCGCATAGCGCAGATTGAGGGAAGAGAAGATCTGAAGATCATCACCTGCCACCTGGGCAACGGCTCCAGCATTGCTGCAGTAAAGAATGGAAAATGCATAGATACTACTATGGGCCTTACGCCACTGGAAGGCCTTCTGATGGGCACGCGCTCTGGCGATATTGACCCGGCAGCAATTCCCTATCTTATGAAGAAGCTGAATATGAGCGCGGATGAAACCGTGAACTTCCTCAACAAGAAGTGCGGCGTTTTGGGCGTTTCCGAGCTTTCCAGCGACTTTCGCGATTTGGAGAAAGCTGCGGAAGAAGGAAATGAGAAGGCGATTACGGCGCGCACCATGTTCTGCTATCGCATTAAAAAATACATCGGCGCATTTGCAGCTGCGCTGGGTGGCGTAGATGTCATTGCATTTGCGGGCGGTGTCGGAGAGAACGATGGCGGAGTGCGCGAGGAATGCATTCGTGGGCTGGATTTCCTCGGGGCAAAGATGGATCCTTCTACCAACAACATCCGCGGCAAGGAAATGCTCATTTCTACGCCTGATTCCAAAGTTAAAATCTATATCATTCCTACGAATGAGGAACTGATGATCGCGCGGGAAACAAAGGCGCTTTGTTAGGCGAAAAGTATTGACATTGCCTTTTTTTCCTAATATAATATTAAAAGCTGTTTTGATGGGGGGAAGGAAATGATACTAGAGATTGCAGACGCCCTAAGCAGCGAAGGCGATTCGTTTCCTTTTGCCGTCAGCTCTGATGGTTTGGAAGGGGAAAAAGAATTTCAATTTTCTGATCCTGTTTCCATCTGCGGTAGGTATCTTTACGAGCAAGATTTGCTCACGGTAGTAGGGCATGTGAGCACATCCCTGGCTGTGAATTGCTCAAGATGTCTTAGAGCGATGAGTTATCCCGTAGAGCTGGATTTTACTCTGGAATTCGCAAAAAATCCGGAGGAAGAACAGTATTTGCTGGATGGTTCAAAAATCTTTCTGGATAAGCCCGTTGCAGACGAGATTTCGCTATCCCTTCCGTACCGTTTTCTCTGTAAAGAGGATTGCAAGGGGCTTTGCCCGGTTTGTGGAAACGATCGGAACCAAAGGGAATGTGGCTGCGAGAAGCTGCCCCGGGAAGATGGCCCGTTTGCACAGCTAAAAGGATTATTTGATTAATACGAGGGAGGTGTAGATACATGGCAGTACCAAAGAGGATGACGAGCAAGTCCAAAACACGCAGCAGAAAGGCAAACTGGAAATTGTCCCTTCCTGGTCTGAGCGAGTGCCCACAGTGCCACGAGATGAAACTGAATCACAGGGTTTGCAAGAACTGTGGCTATTATGATGGCAAGCGTGTTGTCGCTGTTGATGCAAAGAAGTAAAGAGCAAT
>USII01000205.1 GCA_900554725.1 uncultured Eubacteriales bacterium | reverse complement strand
CTGCCGGTGCAGGAGCCGCCGGGGCCACAGGCGCTGCCGGCATACTCATGCTGGGCATGGGAACCCCTGCTCCAATTTCTTCAACAGCAACATCATAATCTTTTCCATTTACTTTTATTAAAAATCTGCGCATTTTCTTTCTCCTTTAATCTAATTAAAATGGTCTATTCATCTGTTCTCTTCTGCCGGCCCTAGACCAAGCAGAGCGCGCCCGCGCCACATCCACCTGCCGGTAGGATTCAATGCGGAAAGTATCTGCCGCCATACCGGTGGATGCCGCTACAGCTGCCGCAAGAACTGCTACAAGTTCCTCATCTCCAGAGGGTGCCGCTGCAGCAGCTTGGGGCATGTTTTTATATGGCTGCTCCTGGGCATTTGCATCCTTCTTTGGCATCTTGGCCAAAATAACCAGTGCCAGTAGAACTGCCAACACCACACCACAGGTGATAATCAGCTCTACCGGGGTAAATTGCAAACCAAAAAGATCGATCATATGCCCTCCCTATAACGGCATGACGCCATGCTTCTTTTGGAGCTTGGCCTCCCGTTTATTGCAAACCACTTCTATGGCCCGAATCAGCGTGCTGCGCAGCTGCTGCGGGACAATAATATCATCTACAAGGCCCTGCTTCGCAGCAGAAAGGGCGCTTAGGAACTCGGCTTCATACTCTTGTGTCTTATCCTTGGCGCCATCAAAGAGGATAATGCTTCCCGCCTGCGGCTTCAGACAGCCAATTTGAGAATCCTCATAGGCATAAACCAGATCTGCACCATTTTGTTTATTAGAAAACGCCGTATAACCTTCTCCTATGGCCTTTTTCAAAATACTTACCATCGGGCAGCCTGCCTCTGCATATGCATAGGCCAGCTGAGCCAAAGAGCGGAGCATGCAGCAGCTCTCCTCAGCAGGGTTTACCCCTTCATTATCCACAATGGCGATCAGCGGAATATCGTATGCATCCATCAGGCGCACAAAGCGTGCGGCCTTCTTACAACCATGTGCAGTAAGGTATTCGCCAGGCACATTTGCCACTACGCCAGCAGTAAAGCCATCCAGCAGGAGCAGGCCTGTCACCATCTCGGGAGCAAATTCCTTCCCAAGCTCCAGGAAGGACTGATCATCCGAAACCTCGTTGAGCAAAGCCCGGATATCTGCCCCATCCGAAACGATCGGGCGCACTGCCGGATCCCCACTCACAACAAAAGGCGGCTCCTCCAAATTATTGAGCGGTAAATACCCTACCAGCTTCTTCGCAAGCTCCAGCGCAGATGCTTCGTCTTCCGCCAGAAGCTGAATGTCCCCGCGTGTTGCTGCCAAAGCGGCCCCGCAAGTCTTTTCCGCTTCTACATTTTGGCCATGAACCGCCGCCTTTACCATGGGGCTGAACAGGCCGATTCGCGCTGTTTTTCCCGAAGCAATTGAAAAATCCGTCAGGGGCGCAAATAAGGTGGCCGAGCCATACATCTCTCCCAAAACAACGGAGATGGTCGGCACCACACCAGAAATATCTGTCAGCTTTTTTATCACCATCGAATAAGCCGCCATAGCCGCAGCGCCTTCCTGCACGCGCGCACCGCCAGAATCCCACAAAAACAAAACGGGCAGCCCATTTTTCGCCGCCATATCGATAACTTTGCAGATCTTCTGGGCATGCGCTACACTAAAAGAGCCCCTCAAAACCGCATAGTTTTGGGCGGCTACATAGGCAGAACGCCCGCCTATCGTACCCCATCCTGCCACAACGCCTTCGCCGGGGGCAGAGACATCCGGATAACCCGCAACTGCATTCGAGCGCTCCAGATATTTATCGATCTCTACAAAACTGCCCGCGTCAAAAAGCGCTTCTAGCCGCTCATAAACTGGGCTCGCCACAGAGATGCTATTCCCTTCGCTCATAGATAACCTCCAAATTCCTCCTATATTTTCTACAAAATAGGCTATCTTCGTAATTCTACAAAAGATAGCCAGATTCCTTCCTTGCCTTAAATTATATTTCTACCATTTACAAAATGCTGTGCAGGTAATCGATTTCGCTTTGCTCCAGCATCCGATATTCCCCTCTTTTCAGATTTCCCAAAGTCAGCTCCCCAATACTGATTCGCTTTAAAAACACCACTTCTTTTTCCAGCGCTTCAAACATCCGGCGCACTTGGCGGTTGCGCCCTTCATGGATAGAAATTGTAAGCTCGGT
>USII01000204.1 GCA_900554725.1 uncultured Eubacteriales bacterium | reverse complement strand
ATCCAGCTTCGTGCTGCGCAGCGTCTGCTCCTCGACAGAGAGAATATTTTGAAATATATTGACAAGTAGATGGTTTATCTCTTTAAACATGCTGTTGCGCAAGGAATTCGCTCCTTTAATTAGTTAGATTAGCTAATCAAAGGGTATTATAGTCCGAAAAAAATAAGATGTCAACGAGGAAAAGCGAGGGGTAAATGAGCAGAAAAGTGCGGAGAATGCAAAAAAGCAGCCATGACGGCTGCTTTTTTGCAGTAATTTCTAGCGGACTTCGTCCAGTGTCTTTGCGACACGATGCTCAATGGGGCGCCATTCCACCTTCTGGAACAGTGCTGCCAGGGAGATCGGGATGTATGTAAACAGGAAGAACGGGAAGGTAAAAGTATAAAGTACCTTTTTATAAACAGGGCATTTAATGACCTTCCACTCGGTTATCATCGTAAGCAAGCCCACGACAAATAGCGTAATGTAGTAGTTGACCAAAGACATGATGAGCGATTGGCTGGTCAGCTCAATCAGCACCGGGTTTATCCGGGAACCGAATGCAGCGGCGCACAGGAAAATGATGTTCATCACCATGGAACCGAGGGAAACGAAAGTCGCCGGCATGACGGTCATGGCCATATCGTAGCAGGCGAAATTGTTGGAGTCTCTGCGGAAAATTCCACCGATCAGGCGACGCCCATACTTTAGGATGATCTGGTAGAACCCTTTGCACCAGCGCATGCGCTGATGCCAGGACTGCATGAACTGTTCGGGCTGCTCGTCATAAAGCACGGCAGTTTCGCAATAACCAATGGTTTCGCCTTTTAGAGCATTATCCACAGTAAATTCGATGTCCTCAGTGAGCAGATGGTGTATCCAGCCGCCCTGGCTGCGGATAATTTCGCTGGAAACAAGAAAGCCAGTGCCCGAAATGGCACAGCTTGTGCCAAGGCGCATTCTGGGGTTATTGAGGTATTTGGCTTCCCGCAGGAACCACAGGCCATATCCGGCGGAAATCCAGTTGGTGCCAAAGTTTTTGGAATTGCGGTAGCTGGTGACAACCCGATAGCCGCTGTCAAACACCTTGTTCATCTCCTCTACATAGTGCTCATCCAGCAGGTTATCCGCGTCAAAGACGAAATACCCATCGAAATAGGATTCGCCATATTCCGCCGCGATTTTATGGAACGCATAATCCAGGGCATAGCCCTTGCCTACTTTCTCCTTGTTAAAGCGCCGATAGACGATTGCCCCGTGCTCTTTTGCAATTTCCGCAGTGTTATCTGTGCAGTTATCCGCAACGACAAAGACCTCCAGAAGCTCTTTTGGATATTTTTGCATTTTGAGGGTATCTACAAGCTGGCCAATGACAGAGCTCTCGTTGCGCGCCGATATGACAACGCCGAATCTGTGCTGCTTGCCGCAAAAAGGCGCCTTGCTTTTTTTCTTATCCCTATAATCTCCGATAAGCGCGACAATGACATAAAACATCTGATATGCATACATCGCCGTGACAAGGATAAAGATCGCTAAATTGAAAGTCTTAATGAATTCCATTGCGTTTCCTCCATATTTTTCCCATACGAAGGATAGCATGTAGACGGCGAGGATTCAATAAACTTAAAAGAAACTTAAAAAAACCTCTGCCAAGATTTACATATTGTTTGATATTTATAAAAAAAGAATACAATTTAGTTACAACTTTCAGGATTCGGCAAAATGAGAAACTGTCGTTTTCTCGCGAACTTCCACAGGCAGCACTGCTGCGAAATGATATAAAAAAGCTTCCGCACTCAGGCGGAAGCTTCTGAATTAGATTGTTATTTTGGCTGGTTCAACTCCGCATAGACCAGAAGATTCCGGCTGGAAAACAGGGCAGCCAGCGCCACAAGGAAATTGGCGGCGGCAATTCCAAAAAAGGCGAGAATATTGGCGATGCTGGCACTGCTCGACAGGAAGGGGAGAAGGATGCCAGCGCAGATTGCAGGAATCAGGAAAACCAGGAGCAGCGCAAAATAGAGCACAAAGGAAAGCGCTTTGATGCGCACGCTGGAGAAGAAGCGCTCCACAAACACATTGCAGGAGAGGAATAACGCCCCGCAAGAAATGCGCGCAAGGATGCACATCACGGCTTCTAGCCAGGAAAGATTTAAAATAAAGGCCACCGGGATAAAGACGATAAGCGCCTCCAGTACGGTTTTCAAAAGGCCTTCATACAGGC
>USII01000203.1 GCA_900554725.1 uncultured Eubacteriales bacterium | reverse complement strand
AATCGTTGGTATCCATAGATGCTGTCAGCATCGTAGCCAACGGGCGGGCGGATTTATCCGGCTCAATCGCCGCAGCCAGCACGACGAGGTCTGCCTCGATATGCAGCTGCTTATTTGCCAGCAAATCCGAAGCCTGAACCATGAGCTTTTCGCCTTCCGGGGCTACTTTTCCCACCATTCCTTTTATATAATGCACACCATATTCCTCCACCGCGCGACGGTAGAACTCATCAAAATTCTTGCCGGGTGTGCGCACATCGATATAGAAGACATAAACATCCGTATCGGGATATTTATCCCTTGTGAGCATGGCATGCTTGGCTGTATACATGCAGCAGATCTTCGAGCAGTATTCCTTGCCTTTCTGCGCGCCGCTGCATCTGGAACCCACGCACTGCACAAACACAATCGTATGCGGGTGTTTGCCATCCGATGGGCGCAGAAGCTGGCCGCCTGTTGGACCGGCGGCATTGGTCAACCGCTCAAACTCCAGGGAAGTGATGACATCCTTGGACTGGCTGTATGCAAATTCATCGAACTTTTCCATGCTGATGGGGTTATACCCCGTGGCACAGACAATCGCACCGTATTTTTCTTCGATAAACTCGTCCTTTTGCTTATAATCGATAGCGCCAGCCGTGCATACCTTTGCGCAAACGCCACACTTTCCGTTTTTAAGCATATTGCAGTAATTGGGATCGATCGTCGCGACTTTGGGCACTGCCTGTGCGAAGGGAATATAGATTGCACGGCGCATATCCATATTCAGGTTAAATTCATTTGGCACCTTCTTCTGCGGACATTTTTCCGTACACAGCCCACAACCTGTACATACATCTTCTTTTACAAAGCGCGCCTTCTTTTTAATGCGAACTGTAAAGTTGCCCACAAATCCCTTCACTTCTTCCACTTCGCTATAGGAAAAAATGCGGATCTTCTCATTCTGCCCTACATCCACCATTTTTGGGGTGAGGATACATGCCGCGCAGTCCAGCGTGGGGAATGTCTTATCAAGCTGCGCCATTTTTCCGCCGATGGTCGGCTTTGTTTCCACAATATCTACCGGGAAGCCGGCATCTGCAATATCAAGGGCAGTCTGAATTCCTGCAATTCCACCACCGATTACCAGCGCTCTTTTTGTGACCGGGCTTTCCCCGGGCGTCAGCGGCGCATTGAGGTTTACTTTCGCAACAGCCGCCTTTCCAAGGATGATTGCCTTTTCCGTCCCTACCGGCATTTCTTTATGCACCCATGAGCACTGTTCGCGGATATTTGCGATTTCCACCATATATGGGTTCAGCCCTGCCGCCTGTGCGGTTTTACGGAATGTCGCTTCGTGCATCCGCGGGGAGCAGGAACAGATGACAATTCCCGTAAGGCCATGCTCCTTTATGGCCTGCTTGATGATATCCTGGCCAGATTGGGAGCACATATATTGATAATCCGTGGAGAAGACGACGCCCGGCTCGCTCTTCAGTGCCTCGGCAACTGCTTTTACATCCACAGTTCCCGCGATGTTGCTGCCGCACCAGCATACGAATACTCCGACTCTTTGCATCTCGTTCTCCTCCTTACTTGCTATATTTGCGCAGTGCGCTGACCAGCGCCTGCTGAGGCATATCCTCGTCCAAAAGGGCCGGAATATCATCTGCTGTCAGATGATTATTTCCCTTCTGGCGAATTGCCACCAGGCGGATTGCCTCCACCAGTTTTGCCGGCTCGACATTCCTCGGGCACCGATCGACACAGGCAAAGCAGGTAAGGCACTGGTAAATGGATTTGGATTTTAACAGCGGCTCCAAATCGCCCGTCTCCACCATATAGACGAACTGGTGCGGATGGTATTCCATCTCGTCATAGGAAGGGCATGTTCCGCTGCACTTCCCACACCGCATACATTTTAGAGGATTGACTGAGCTGATGCGGATGATCTCTTCTTTTAGTTTTTCATTCTGATTCACAAGCATCCTCCTTTACACCCAGCGCCTGCGCCAGCAGTTCTGTAAAATACACCACCGGAATTTCCGCCCCGCCGTTCTTTTGCAGGTTATACCGGCACAGCGGACATGCCGTCACCACAAGATCGGCGCCCTGGCTCTGGGCGCTGTGCAGCACAGCCGCGCTCTTCTTTGCGGCCGACGCCGAATCCTCAAGAGCAATATCTGTCTCTTATACACATCTCCGAGCCCACGAGACCAGAGAGGATC
>USII01000202.1 GCA_900554725.1 uncultured Eubacteriales bacterium | reverse complement strand
TAGCTCACGCGCCCGCTCCGCGAAAAAATCTGAAAATTCTGCAGCTCGCTCCGCAGATGCTTGGCTGAAGTTCTGATCGTCGTTCTCGGCCAGAATTGCCGCATCCATTTCAATGGGGGAAATGAGGAGCAACTCGGGCCGGGGATAGGGAGCATAATCGTGGCGCAGAATTACTTCGGCCAGCCGTTTCGCACTCCCGGAAATCTGATAGGCATTTAGCCCGAAGCGATCTTTGGCATCGTTCGTTCCAAGCATCAGGATGACGAGATCCAGCGGATTGGCCGTTTCCAAACAGGGTTCCAGATAGGCCAAGCCGCTTTTGCTGCCCTCCACAGGATCTGCAAAAACGGTCGTCCTCCCGCCCTGGCCCTCCTCAAGCACAGTATATTCTGGGCCCAAAAGGCTTTGCAGCACGCCCGTCCACCGCACATCTTCCGCAAAGCGCAGGCCAGTTTGCCCGTCGTAGCCCCAGGTATTGGAATCTCCAAAGCACAAAATTCGTTTCGACATCGCCTTCTCCTTCCCTAAAACAGACAGAACAGCATAGGCAGAAAAATCGCCGGCACAAAGTTCATGACTTTCAACTTGCTCACGCCTATCATATTGAGCCCCAGCCCAATAATGATGACAGAGCCTACGCATGTCATCTCTGCCACCGCGGCATCTGAAAGCAGCGGGGCAACCCACGCCGCCAGCAGTGTAATGCTGCCCTGATAGACCAGCACAAACAGCGCCGAAAACAGCACTCCGGCGCCCAGCGTCGAGGCGAATATGATTGCAGAAACAAAATCCAACAGCGATTTGGTATAAAGCATTTCATGGCTGCCGGAAAGCCCGCTTTGCAACGCCCCCACGATAGACATCGCCCCTACGCAGAAAAGCAGGCTTGCCGTGACAAACCCCTCCGCCAGGGAAACTCCTTTTTGGTTCTTTTGGGAAAACCGCCGCTCTATCCACCCGCCAAGCTGGTTTACCCGCAAATCCAAATCTATCCCTTCCCCAATCAGCGTACCCAGCACCATGGAGAGAATGAGAATCAGCGTATTTTCTCCGCTCAGAGCGCCGGAAACCCCAATATATATGGTGCAGAGGCCCAGCGCCTGAAAAAGGATATCCGAAAGCCGCTTGGGCAATCCCTTTTGCGCCAGAAGCCCGATCCCTCCTCCTAAGAGAACTGCTCCTGTATTCACCAGCGTTCCCAGCAGATTCATGCGCGTTACCTCCTGTGTTCTGCTCATATTCTATCATATTCTCTCCCATTCTCATAGCGAAAAAGACTTTCCTGCTGCTTTTTTGCCGCAAAGGATGCCTGCCTGCAATTGACAGAACAGGGAAAAACGGGTATGATGAATTTATTCTCAATAAAACAAAATAGGTGAACCCAAAAGGAGTGTATTGCTATGGGAAAGCTGGAAGGCAAAGTCGCAATTATCACGGGTGCAGGCCGCGGCCTTGGAAAACAGGTTGCAATTCGCTTTGCGCAGGAGGGCGCCAAAATTTCCATCTGCGCGCGCAGCCTGGATCGCCTGGCGGATACGGAACAAAAATGCCGGGAGGCAGGCGCGGAAGTATTTTGTTATGTCTGCGATGTGACAAAAATATCGGATATGGAGGCATATGTCAGCGCCACCGCGCAGCATTTTGGCGGCATCGATATTCTATACAATAACGCCATGGCCACTACTTGCGGCCGCAAGCCCTTTGAAGAGCACACTCAGGAAGATTTCGACACTTTCTATCAAAGCGGTCTGATGGGCAGCTTTCATATGATGCGCCTCTGCTTCCCCTGGCTTAAGAAAAGCGGCCATGGGAAAGTAATCTGCATCGGCTCTGGGGCAGGCGTCGAGGGGCAGGTTGGCTTGGCGGCATATGGCGCCATCAAAGAGGCTACGCGCGCTATGGCCAGAACCGCCGCTCGGGAATGGGGAAAATACAACATCAATGTCAATACCATCAATCCAGGCGCCATCACGGATTTCTATTATGAAGAACTGGCCCAGCTGCCCGAGGAAGAGCGAGATCCGGTAAAACTCGGCTTTAACCCGACGATTATCGGGCGTTTTGGAGATGCATATGAGGATATCGCGCCAGTTGCCGTATTCCTTGCCAGCGAGGATTCCCGGCATATCACCGGGCAGACGATCATGGCAGAGGGCGGCGTTACGATGATCCCCTAGCTTGCCTTTTCGAATGCGCCTCCGCTTTAGGG
>USII01000201.1 GCA_900554725.1 uncultured Eubacteriales bacterium | reverse complement strand
GACCTTGCTTTTTTATTAGTCGACGCGGTCGAACATTGCGTTACTCCAAAGTGAACCGAACCAGTAAAATCGGACAATAGACAAAACGCCCCCTGATGTAGGAAAATAGAAGTACTACATCAGGGGGTATTTTAATGGCCAGGAAATATGAAAAAGTGAAGGCACTTCTTCCAACTGTCCAGCAACTGCAGGCGGAAGGGAAAACGAGGAAAGAGATCGCAAAGGAATTGGGATTGCAAAGTGAGAGAGCAGTAAAAGATTTGCTCTACCGCGCACGACACAAGCAGGAAAAGGTCATTCCTAAACAACGAGGAAGAAAGCCCGCCAAGACATTAGCGGAATACAAATATGAGAACAAAAGGCTAAAGATGGAGAACGAACTGTTGCGGGATTTTCTGCAATCTATCGAAAGGAAGTGAGGCCCAAACTCAAATACCAGGTGATATACCGGCATCGAGCAGAATATTCCGTGTCCATCATGTGCAGATTTTTTGGTGTATCCCGCAGCGGCTATTATGATTTTGTTCGCCGTGCAGACAGGCCTGAGAAAGATAAAGAACTGGCCGATCTCATTGCCCGGCAGTGCAAACGATGTTGGGGCACTTATGGTTATCGCCGGATGTGGATATGGCTAAAAAGGCAAAACATCCACAAAAACCCCAAAACCATACTTCGTATCATGAGGAAGTACAATTTACTGTCCGAAATACGGCGGCACAGGAAGTGGATTCAAATGGGCCAACAGGCACACAAGTACAAGAATCTGCTGAACAGGGAGTTCCATGCGGACAGACCCAACAGCAAATGGGTCACGGACATCTCCTACATTCGCACCAAGCAAGGTGTATTGTATCTGTCCATGATCCGCGATCTCTATGACAATTGCATTGTGGCTTACAAAACCGGAACGGAACAAACAGTGAATCTGGTACTGGATACCATTCATCTTGCCATGAAGCAAGTAAAAAAGAATGTCGCTGAGGAGCTGCAACTCCACAGCGACCAGGGTGCTCAATACGCCTCACAAGCATATTTTGAGCTGACTCAAACATACGGCATTACGCCGTCTATGTCAAGACGAGGAAACCCATATGACAATGCAATGGCAGAAAATTTCTTTTCTATTCTCAAAACAGAATGTATCTACCGCTACAAACCAGCTACCTTTTCAGATGCCAACGAGATGGTTGACCGCTATATTCAATTCTACAACCATGAGCGTATCCAGCTAAAAAGCGGAGTAGCACCGCTTACGCTGCGCCACTCCGCTTAAAACTAAATAATCTTACACAGGGCCTCTCTTTTGTACTGTCCGCATAAACTGGGGCCGTCTACCTTTTCGTCACGCCTTTTGCTTAGAGAGGATAGCTGCAAGCGGCGCAAGGGGTGCATCCCCTTGTGCGGAGCGAAACGACGCAAAGTAGCACAGGCACTGGAAAGCCCTGGCTGTTCACTCCGCAGAACATACAGGGCTTTCTCCTTGTATAGAAGTGCGCCCTTGCATCTGCTCAATAAATCGGAATTTGTTGGTCTGTTTACTTCCATATTATCACATGACCATATAGAATGCAAGAACATCCACAGCAGAGTAAGCTGCCGTGGATGTTCACTGTCTTATGAATGCCGCAACTTTTACTGGGGGCTTTTATTTTAGGATCGGAAGCCATTTCAACACGCTCTGGATTTTTTCGTCCCAGCAGCTCCACATATGGTCGCCCGGCGACTCCTCGTACGTCAGGTCATAACCGAGCTTTTGCAGATGGTCGCGCATACGAGTATTCTGATGATACAGAAAGTCCTCTGTTCCGCACCACATGTAAAGCTTTGGAAGCTCTTTGCCGGATGCTTTCAGGCGTTTGGCAACGGCAAACAAATCGTTGTCGCTTCCTGGCACATCCTCCGCTTTGCCAAAAATCTGTCCCCAGATTGGCGCGTCGTTTATTTTGCAGCATTCCGCCGCATCCAGCCCGCCTGAGAGAGAAGCCACCGCCGCAAAACGATCGGAGCAGCGCAGGCCAAGCTTAAACGCGCCGTAGCCGCCCATGGAAAGGCCGGCGGCAAATGTGTCCTCGCGGCGGTCGGACATGTTTTTGAAAAACGAGCGGCACTTGGCCGGAAGTTCCTCAGAAATAAACGTCCAATAGCGGTTTCCCTGCGCCATATCCGTGTACCAGCCGAGATGCGTCGTCGGCATGACGACGGCGATTCCCATATCGCTTACATACCGCTCAATCGAAGTGCGTCT
>USII01000200.1 GCA_900554725.1 uncultured Eubacteriales bacterium | reverse complement strand
TTGTCGGACTGCCTTTACAATTATAATCCATTTTTACCGTTTTGTCAATGGATTTTCATAGCGTTCCCGCATATCACACCTCGAAATTCAAAAATAATCTGTTATCAAACAACCAGTCCGCCATTGGCGCCCAGTATTTGCCCGGTAATATAGCTTGCGCTTTCAGATGCCAAAAATAGAGCCGCAAGGGAAACATCCTCTGGCCGGCCGATGCGCCCAAGCGGTGTTTCTTCCCTTAAGGTTTCCAATGCATCCTGAGAAAGCGTAGCATTCATATCCGTATTGATCACGCCCGGAGCAATGCAATTTACCCGAATTCCCGCCGGGCCCACTTCTTTTGCCAGCGCCTTTGTCAGCCCGATTAGGGCAGCCTTTGTCGCAGAATAGCAAACCTCGCATGATGCTCCAACAACACCCCACATGGATGAGATGTTTAAAATTACCCCGCGCTGATTATGAATCATCGCCGGGAGCACCTCGTGAATACAGTAATAGGCACCATGCACATTGATATCGAACACATGCATCCACTGCTCCCGCGTCATCTCCGTAAGCAGGCCAAATGAGGAAATTCCTGCGTTGTTAATCAGCACATCCACATCTCCAAAATGCGCCTGCGCCTGTTGCACCATATTGGCAACGGCCTCGGGATCTGAAATATCGGCCTGAACTGCCAGAGCGCTTGAGCCCAGCTCTTCTTGCAACTGCAGGGCTGCCTGCCTATTTTTGAAATAGTTTATCACTACGCCATAGCCATGTGCTGCAAAATCCCGCGCAATCTGCCGCCCGATCCCCCGAGATGCCCCGGTAATCAGCGCAATTTTTCCCATGCTTTCCTCCTGTAGCTCTCTTCTCAAGTATTATATCAAATAATCCCACATTCTCCAACGATTATCTAAAATTCTCCAAGGCTCTGATGCATGCGGAGCGCAGATTTGTATAGGCTTGCACTATGCTCTCTTCTATGGGTTGGCCCTTGGGGTTTATCTCATAAAAACGGACATCAATCTTGGGGTATGCGTTTTCTCCAAGCTCTAGACGGCCTGCAAATGCTGCTACCGGCACGCCGTATTTTGCCGCCCGCCGGATCAGCCCGTCTATCGCCTTTCCATGGCTAGTTTGCATATCAATTTTCCCCTCGCCTGTAAGCAACAGCGCCGCTTGGGAGAGATGCGAATCAAACTGCAGAGCGTCCAGGATAAAATCGATCCCGGAACAGAGTTTTGCATTGCAAAATGCCAGCAAAGGCAATGCGGCGCCACCAGCTGCCCCGCTCCCAGGCAACAGCGCCAGATTTTCCTTTTTAGAGGCGCTGCAAAGCAGTTTTGCATAGCGGGATAAAATATCGTCCATCTCGCGGATCATTTCTGGCGACGCTCCTTTTTGCGGCCCATAGATATGGGAGGCGCCATAAGGCCCGCAGAGAGGATTCTTGACATCGCAGGCAATTTGAATGGGCACACTGCTTACCCTGGCATCCAGCCTGGAAACATCTATCAAAGATAAACGCCCTATGCCCTCACATGTCGGCGGGAGCTCTTCTCCTTTGCAATCCAAAAGCCGAATCCCCATGGCCTTCGCAATCCCAGCGCCGCCATCGTTGGTTGCGCTGCCACCCAAAGTTAGACAGAGGCTTTTTGCCCCTGCCTGAAGGGCATCCATCATCAGTTCACCAACACCCAGTGTGCTGGAAGATATGGGGCTGCGCTCCTGCGGCTGAACAAGCATAAGCCCGGCTGCCTGCGCCAATTCAACAATACCAAGGCCATCATCTGAAAGAAAGTAGCCCGCGTCTACAATTCTGCCATAGGGTCCATGTACCTTTGCCCGGTACATTTTTCCCGATAACGCAGACGACAGCACTTCGGCCGCACCCTCTCCCCCATCCGAGATAGGCAGAACCACCGTTTTTGCCTCAGGGAATACAGCAAGCACCGCCTCTTGCATTGCCTGTGCCGCCTGAAGGTTCGTGAGGCTCCCCTTAAAAGAATCCGGAGCAATAATAATCTTCATATTTCTATCCCTCCAAATACTTGCCCTAGCGCGCAGGGGAGCAGAAGATCTGCCTGTGAATCCATGGATGTCGGCGTTTTATTGATAAGCACCAGCTTCCCGCTGTGGCAATATCGAATAAGCCCGGCCGCCGGATATACACTTAGGGAAGTTCCTGCCACAATCAGAAGATCGGCTTTGCGAATTGCCTGTATTGCTCCTTCCAGTGTCTGTTCATCGAGCGTCTCACCATATAAAACAACATCCGGCTTGATAATCCCTCCACATGGGCAGCGCGGAATGCCCTCTTGTGCCAGTATATCTTTAAGAGAATAGCGCTTGCCGCAGGATAGGC
>USII01000199.1 GCA_900554725.1 uncultured Eubacteriales bacterium | reverse complement strand
GGCATATATAGAGGAAAGAGTGCTGGGCATTGCAGCGTATCTGCTGGAAACGGGAGCGACGGTGCGCGCCGCGGCTGGGAAATTCAAAATAAGCAAATCTACAGTACATAAAGATGTCACTGAGCGCCTGGTGGAGCTGAACCCTTCGCTGGCAAAGCAGGTGCGCAGGGTGCTGCAAAAAAATATGGAGGAAAGGCATATCCGGGGCGGGGAAGCGACGCGCCAGCGCTATTGCAGGCAGAGTGGCGGCAGGGGAAGGCCTATGCGGGCTGTTTGCAGGAGGAAGGGAAAACAATAAAAAAGCGGCGATAAAAGCCGCTTTTCTATGACCTATGCGTTTTTTACTGCGCTGCGCCAGTAGGATAAAGTGTCCTGAAGCGTCTGCTCCAGCGGCACGACAGGGTGCCAGCCGGTATCTCGCACGAGTTTTTGAATATCAGCCTCAATCAGGGGGATATCCACAGGGCGAAGCCGCTCAGGGTCTACTTCTATGCGGATCTGCGCGTGGGAGAGGGAGATGATTTTTTCGAGAATATTGGAGATGGCAATCGCCTTTCCGCTCCCTACATTATATACTTCCCCTGCACGCCCTTTTTCCAGCAAGAGAGTATAGGCCCGCACGACATCGCGCACATCCGTGAAATCCCGCTGGGCGCTCAGATTGCCCACGCGCAGCACAGGCTGGCTGAGGCCCGCCTCGATCTCCGCCACCTGGCGGCAGAAGCTTGCGACTGCAAACATAGGCTGCTGGCCAGGGCCGATATGGTTGAAGGCGCGCGTGATCATCACATCCATGCCATAAGCATCGGCATAGATTTTGCCCAGCATATCCTGGCAGGCCTTGGTTGCCGCATAGATATTTCCTGGACGCATGGGGTTTTCTTCGCCTACGGGGCATTCCCCTTTGCGCACATGCCCATACTGCTCTCCCGAGCCCACCAGCAGAAGCCTGGGCTTTTTTTGCAGGGCCCGAACGGTTTCCAGCACATTGGCCGCCCCTTTGATATTGACATCTATGGTAAGCGAGGGGTTTTTCCAGGAGAGCGCCACCGAACTTTGCGCGGCCAGATGAACGATATAATCCGGGGCAAATTCTGCCAGGGCGGCGCGGATGGAAGCCGGGTCCAGGATGTCGATATTATAGACGGAGACACCCTCTTTTTTTATTGTTTCCTGGGGCATTTTGGACGCGCCCACCGACCAGCCCAAAGAGAGCATCTGATCGGCCAGGTGCCCGCCGACAAAGCCGGCCGCCCCGATGATAAACGCTTTCATCTGCTTAATCCTTTAAAGCGCTGACTTTCATTTCCTGCTGTACCAGCGCGTAGTCGTTTTCCACCATGCGCTGCACCAGCTCCGTAAAGGAGATTTCGCGGCGCCAGCCCAGCACCTTTTCTGCCCTCGCAGGATCGCCCAAAAGCAGCTCAACCTCCGCCGGGCGGAAGAATTTGGGGTTCACACGAACCAAAACTTTGCCGCTCTTGCGCTCTATGCCGATTTCATCCACGCCGCTGCCCTGCCAATCCAGCTCCATGCCAAGGTGTGCGAACGCCGTGCTGACAAATTCCCGCACTTTGCGCGTTTCTCCTGTGGCGACGACATAATCATCCGGCTTTTCCTGCTGGAGCATGAGATACATGGCATAAACATAGTCTTTAGAATGGCCCCAATCGCGCTGAGCATCCAGGTTTCCAAGTTCCAGACAATCCTGCAGCCCAAGCTTGATGCGCGCGGCGGCATGGGTAATTTTACGGGTGACAAATTCCAGGCCCCTGCGCTCGGATTCGTGGTTGAAGAGGATGCCGGAGCAGGTGAACATGCCATAGCTTTCCCGATAGTTTTTGGTGATCCAGTGCCCATAGAGTTTGGCGACGCCATAGGGGCTTCTTGGATAAAAGGGAGTCGTTTCTCTCTGCGGGACCTCCTGCACAAGGCCGAACATTTCGGAGGTGGATGCCTGATAGAATTTGCAGGAAGGCTTTACGATGCGAATGGCCTCCAGCATTTTGGTGACGCCTGTGGCATCGATTTCAGCGGTGGCCAGAGGCTGCTCCCAGCTGGTTCCCACAAAAGACTGCGCGGCAAGGTTGTATACTTCGTCTGCCATGGAGATGCGCATGGCGTTTACCAGAGAAACGAGATCTGTCATATCCGCATAGATAAAGTGAAGCCGATCCTTTAAATGTTCGACATTCCCATAATCCACGACGCTTTTTCTGCGCATGAGGCCATAAACTTCATAGCCCTTTTCCAGCAGCAGCTCGGCCAAATAGGAGCCATCCTGCCCGGTAATTCCTGTGATAAGTGCATGCTTCATAATCAATTGTTCCTCCGTAATGCAGGGCCAAAGGC
>USII01000198.1 GCA_900554725.1 uncultured Eubacteriales bacterium | reverse complement strand
ATATCACACAGGATGCTTCCGATGACTCCCTCCAGAAGATTTTGGATAAGGGGCGGCTGGTGCTGGGCCTGGACGATTCTTTCCCGCCCATGGGTTACCGCGACAACGAGAATGCCATCGTCGGCTATGACATCGATTTGGCCACAGAAGTTTGCCAGCGCCTGGGTGTAGAGCTTGTTCTTCAGCCTATCAGCTGGACTGCCAAAGAAAAGGAAATCAACTCCGGCAATATCGACTGCATTTGGAACGGTTTTTCCACCAATCCGGAGCGCGAAGAGCAGCTCTGCATGTCCATGCCCTATCTGAATAATCGCCAGGTGATCGTAACGACGCAGGAGCTCTATGACGATGGGCTTGATTCCACACAGGCTTTGGCTGGGCGCACCCTTGTGCTTCAGGGCGGCTCCACAGCCGTGGATGCTCTTTCTCAGTTCCCCGAGCTTTCCGCCAGCCTGGAGGGCGGGGCGGCCGTCGAGGTGGATACCTATGTGCTTGCCATGTTTGACCTTTCCTCCGGCGGCGCAGATGCCGTGTTGATGGACGAGGTGGTGGCAAACTACTATATCGCAAACCCTGCGGAGCAAGAATAGAGCGCAGAGCGGGGCGGCGCCCTTTGGGCGCCTGCCCCTATTTTTTGAAGGGAGACCGCTATGTCTGGCCAGGCACTGCAAAACCTGATTTTCAATATGTTGGATGCCTCTGTTGTGACGCTGGAGGTATTCGCGCTGACGCTGGTATTTTCCCTGCCCTTAGGTCTGCTTTTTGCAGCCGGGCGCATGTCGCGCTGCAAATGGCTGAGCCTTCCAATCGGGTGGCTGCTGCTGGTTGTGCGGGGAACGCCGCTTATCCTGCAGCTTATCTTTTTCTACTTTGTTCCCCCCGAGCTTTTGGGCATTGGCCTTCCGCGGTTTTGGGCGGCGATTCTCGCCTTTTCCATCAACTATGGCGCCTACTTTGCGGAGATCTTCCGCGGCGGCATTGAGGCCGTGGATCGCGGGCAGATTGAGGCGGCCAAGGTGCTGGGCTTCACCAAGGCGCAGACTTTTTTTCGCATCACCCTGCCACAGGTGATAAAAATCATCCTCCCTTCCATGGGAAATGAATTTATGACGCTTGTAAAGGATACTGCCCTGGCGCAGACCATCGGTGTTGCCGAAATTTTCCGCCTGGCCAATACCTCTGCATCCAACAACTTTTCTACACTGCCCATCTTTATCGCCGGGCTTTTCTATTTTGTCATGAACGGGGTTGTTTCCCTTTCCTTTTCCTATCTCAGCCGCCGGCTTTCCTATTATAAGTGAGGTCTTCCATGAATCAGCCACTCCTTCTTATGCAAAACATATATAAGAGCTTTGACGGCCTGGAAGTGCTAAAGGGCGTCAGCCTTTCGGTGAATCAGGGGGAAGTGATCGCCATTATCGGGCCTTCCGGTTCGGGCAAATCCACCTTGCTGCGCTGCGCCCTCATGCTGGAAACCATCGATTCCGGGCGCATCCAGATCTGTCAAAAGACGATGGCCGAAGGTTCCCCTGCAAAATACGCGGAAAAGAAAACTCTGCGGGAAATTCAGCGGGAAATTGGCCTGGTTTTCCAGAGTTTCCACCTCTTCCCGCACCTTTCGGTTTTAGAAAACATCACAGAGGCGCCGATCCGCGTAGCCAAAGTGCCAAAAGAGCAGGCGGAACAGAAGGCTCTGGCTCTTCTTAAAAAGGTTGGGCTGGCGGAAAAGCAGGGCGCCTACCCTTATCAGCTTTCAGGGGGGCAGAAGCAGCGCGTTGCCATTGCTCGTGCAATGGCGCTGGAGCCCAAAATCCTGTTTTTTGATGAGCCCACTTCTGCGCTGGACCCTGAGCTCACCGGCGAAATTCTCAAGGTCATTCGGGATTTGGCAGAGGAAAACATGACGATGGTGATCGTCACGCACGAGATGAGCTTCGCGCGCGACGTGGCCGACCGCGTGATTTTCATGGACGGCGGCGTCATCGTCGAACAGGGCGACCCCAAGGAGGTCATCAACAACCCCAAGGAGGAGCGCACGCGTCAGTTCCTCTCCCGCTTCGCCACGAACTATCAAGCTGAATAAAACAAAGCGATCGGATCGTCAAAAGACGGTCCGATCGCTTTGTTGCCCCAAAGGCCATCGGCCTTTGGGGCAAACTGGTTTCGCTCCAAACCGCGCGTTTTGCCCGCCGTAAGAGGGCAAAACATATGTGTGGCGAAGTGTATGAAAATGCACCCCCTCCAGGCCACATGCCTGCGTGTACTTTTCCAATCGATACTGCAATACCCGTGGCTCCATGAATGCGTCCGTTCCGGTCAAAACATATGCGGCTGAACTTTGCGGCTTCATGTGCCTGCAAAGCC
>USII01000197.1 GCA_900554725.1 uncultured Eubacteriales bacterium | reverse complement strand
CTCCACCTCGGGGCAGGGCGCAAAATTCCATTTTTTCTCGCTTCGTCGGGTGCAAAAAGCCCAAAAAGCAGGAATAGAGAGCCAAATCTTGCCCGCCGCTTCCGTATTTGGCATCTCCCACAAGCGACCAGCCGCGCAGGGCAAATTGCAGGCGAATTTGATGCGGACGCCCGGTTTCCAGATGCACCAGAACCAGCGCCTGCCCCTGGCGCGCTTCCAACACCCGGTATTCCAGCACTGCGCGCTTTGCCCCCTTTTCATGGGGCTGCGCCCTGCGGGAAATATTTTTCCCGACATCCTTTAAGAGGTAATCCTCCATCCTCCCCTGCTCTGGCAGGCCATCGCCCGCCACAACAGCCAGGTATTTCTTCTGCATCTGGCGAGTGCGCACCTGCTCGGCCAGCCGCGCAGCGGCTTTACTCGTACGAGCAAACACCATCAGCCCCGCAGCAGGGCGATCCAGCCGGTGCACAAGCCCGATATATGCCTCCCCGGGCTTAGAATATTTCTCCTTCACATAGCTCTTTACCAAACAGAGCATATCCGGCGCGCCCGTAGCATCCGCCTGGGAGGGCATGCCCGCCGGCTTTTCCGCCACCAGGATATGGTTATCCTCGTAAAAGACCCGCAGCTTCACGCCCGCCACCTGGCCGTTGTGCCGCATGGGAGGCAAATGTTCTGGCCCAAAATGGGCAACACCAGGCTATCCGCCTGAATGTTCCCTCCCCGCTCTGCCGCCACGCAGAGCTGCAGCATATTTTGCGTCACCACAGCGGAAAGCCCTGTGGTATAGGAATTGATGATGAAAAACTTGGGCGTATCTGAAAGGAGTTTGGCGCATTCCTTCACCAGGGAAAAGAGATTATCCTCTGCGCGCCAAACCTGCCCGCCGCTGCCCCGCCCATAGCTTGGCGGGTCCATAATAATGCCATCGTACTTTCTGCCCCGGCGCTGCTCGCGCAGCACAAATTTCATGCAATCGTCCACCAAATAGCGGATAGGGGCTTTTTCCAGCCCGCAAAGCGCCGCATTTTCTTTCGCCCAGGCGACCATGCTCCTGGCCGCATCCACATGCGTCAGCCGCGCACCTGCCTTTGCGGCGGCCATAGTCGCCCCGCCGGTATAGGCAAACAGGTTGAGCACCTCTTCCCCGCCCGAAAGCACATCCATCATAAACTGCCAGTTGGCCGATTGTTCCGGAAAAAGCCCGGTATGTTTAAAGCCCGTGGGGCGCACATAAAAGCGCAGCCCTTCATAGCCGATTTCCCAGCGCTCTGGCAGAGGCTTTTTATATTCCCACCGCCCGCCGCCCGTGCTGCTTCTATGGTAAACCGCATGGGCCGTTTCCCAAAGCTGCGGTCGGCTTTTTTCCCAGATTACCTGAGGGTCTGGCCGCGCAAGGATATATCCGCCCCAGTTCTCCAGCTTCATTCCTTCTCCCGCATCCAACACAGTATATTCCGAAATTCTATCTGCAACAATCATAAGTTTCCACCTTTTTCTTTCATTTTAACACATCTTTTGGGTTTTATGCTATAATAAGCCCATGCTAACCATACAGGCAAATGCAAAAATCAATCTATATCTGGATATCATGGGTGTGCTGGAAAACGGCTACCACAAGCTTGCCATGATCATGCAGAGTATCTCGCTTTGTGATACTCTTTTCATTGAGCCCTCGGATGCGCTGGAGGTGGAATGCCCAGGGGTTTCGCAGGAGGAAAACAGCGCATATCTTGCAGCGCGCCGCTTTTTTTCCAAAGCCGACATTTTTGGGGGCGCGCGCATCCGCATTATAAAGCGCATTCCCGCAAAAGCCGGCCTGGGCGGGGGCAGCGCAGATGCCGCCGCCGCGCTCATGGGGCTCAACCATCTTTATGGCCGCCCACTTTCCTCCGCGCAGCTTGCGGAAATCGCCATGAGCATTGGGGCGGATGTCCCCTTCTTTTTAGAGGGGGGATGCAGGCAGTGCCTCGGCATCGGGGAAATTTTAAGTCCCCTTGCCAACAACCTGCCTGGCTGCTTTCTCGTGGTGCAGCCCGAGCAGGGGGTCAGCACGCCGCAGGCCTACCAGAAGTACGATGAAATTGGCGGTTCTCACGGGAGCTTGGCCCGCTGCCGGCAGGCGCTCGCTCTGGGCAATTTTGATGCCTTTCTCGGCGCCACGGCCAACAGCCTGGAGCGGGCTGCAGTGGCCCTGTGCCCCGGCATCGCGCAGGCGCTGGAGTTTTTGCGCCAGTTTACTCCCTGCGCCTTTATGACAGGCAGCGGCAGCGCCTGCGTCGGCCTATTTTTGGAGGAAGGTTCGGCCCAGGCCGCCCTGAGCGCTGCAAAGAAGCGCTTTCCCTTTGCCCAAATTGCCCGCAGCACCAAAAACTGCCTGACTATCCTGGGTTAATT
>USII01000196.1 GCA_900554725.1 uncultured Eubacteriales bacterium | reverse complement strand
CCTCCCGCGCACGCTTTTTCATGCGCGAAAGATACCCTTCCAAAATGTAAGAAGCCGCGATTGAATCGATCGTCTGCTTGCGCTCTTCATTCACCGTCATGCCTGCCGCAGCAACATCACCTTTGCCCGCAGCAATGGCCGCTGGAATTCCTTTAAAATCCATATCTACAACTTCCAGTTCGACACCCAGCTCATCCGCAATTGCCTGGCAGATATCAACATCCACGCCCGCGGGCTCGTTGTCATCTCCCAGATATTCAAAAGGCGGGAAGCCAACATTCGTAAGCATAACGAGCTTGCCCTCTTTTTTGATTTCCTCGACAGCGGATTTCTTTCCGCAGGATGCGAACAGCCCGCACATCAATGCGGCGACAAGAACGATGGCCAAAGCCTTTGTCAACTTTTTCATTTTTCTATCTCTCCTTCAAAATAATTAATAACTTAATGTAACTCTGATTATACTCTGATTTTTATAAAAATCAAGTACTTTTTGCATATTTTTTCAAAAATCTTTGATAAAAATACAGTATAAACAGTATTTTTTGCATAAATTATCACTAGCTTGAATTCTGGGGCATGTCGCACTTAAAGCATGGCCGCTTTCACAGAAGCATAAAAGCCCCTGCACTGCCGCCCTTCACTTTGGCACTTTCCCATTTGTTCAGCCATTCTGCGCATCAGTGCCTTTCTCTATGCCCTCTTCCTGCCGCAGTTTTTCAGAAACCGTCCAAAAATAGTGGTTATAATGGGGGCTTGTTCGGGCACGCTCTTTTTTGCTCTCTACAAAATAGGGCAGTGCATACTGCTCCATCAGCAGGTTTGCCATGGAAACACTGATAGTTTTGCGGGAAAACCTGCCACAAAGGTATGCTCGAAATCGCTCCAGCTCCGCTCCTGCCAGCTTTTGATTTTTTATGCGTTCCAGCTCCTGCACTATTTTCTCCCATTCCACTCGGCCGATTGCAACTTTTGCAAGTTTCCTTTCTTCCTGCGCACAGGCCGGTTTTCCCAGCGCCTGCAAAATCCATTTCCGGTAGCCCATCTTTTGAATTGTTTCCAAAGATGCCAGCTCGGCCTCGCACAAAATGCGCTGCCGACTATTTATCTGAAAACGACAGCCGCCATATTCATCCGCCTGCTGCACAAAAAACATCGGGTTATCTGTTAAAAAACGCGGTTCCTGGCTACGGCGCAGGAATTCTCCTCCCTCTCCCCGCTCCATCTGCCGAAACAGGGAAAGATTATGCATCTGGCCTGCATAAATTCCGTACAGATATCGCAGCTGTGTTCCATTATATTCCACAATATAAAGGCAGTAGGTGCCTTCCGCTTTCTCCATCTCATCCAAGCAGCCTATCATGAGATCAACATCAAAAAAATCCAAAATGACATGCCGCCTGGCATAAGAGTCGCTTTTTTCCAGGGGCACGCGTGCATCCTGGGCTATCACGCTGCCATCCGCATTGCCAAACACTTCACCCGAAACGCCAAACATCGGCGCATTCTCCTTTTGAGGCATCTCTTTTAGGCTGAGCATTTGAGCAGTCCCCCGCATTTTTTCCTTGCTCGCACAGAAATAGAGAATGCCTTCTCCAGGATGGGTGCGCATAATCTCCTGAACCAGCCTTGCTCCCGTCAGCTTGCCGCGCTGTTTCTGCACAAAAACCAGCTTACAGAGCTTTTCCCACTGCCGGGGCAACAAAAACAGATTTTCCTTTTTGAGCTTCCCGGAGCGCAATAAAAACTCCTTCAGCCCCTTGGCATTCGCCCCGATATAGACCACTGCGCTGCGCTGTGCCTGCAAAAGAAAGTCCAACACCAAAGCAGAATATTCCGCTTCCCGCCGGGATTCCAACAAAACGCGGCAGTTTTCCACGAAAATATAGTCGTACTGCCCATCAAACGCCACATGATACTGCACCATCTGTTCAAATTCAGCATAGCTCATCACGCGCAGCGCTTTATCGGCGTCTGCCCGCGCCATCTCTTCTTTTTGTTTCTGCATATCCTGCGCATCGCTCAAATACAGGATTTCCTTTCCCGTCGCGGCAGCCATCGGGAAAACATATTCCAGCACAAATTCCCGCACTTCGCCAACTTCCCCGCAATCTAAAAACACAGTTTCCCCATACCAGTTCTCATATGCGCTGCCAATCAGATCTGCAATTTTCCCCATATCCTTCCCCCATTTTAGGCGCTGCTGTTATTATAGCATACAAGCTGTCGACAATCACCTGCGATCCCAAGCTCAGAGCGCAGTTTTACGATAAATATGGGACCATCGTACAAGGTGGAGAATAGGAAATAATGAAAAGCCTCCCAAAAAGGGAGGCAACGGCAACATTATTTCCCTAATAGAGCTACTTGTTCTGCAAAACCTTGACCGTCAATCTTAAAAGAGTATTTTG
>USII01000195.1 GCA_900554725.1 uncultured Eubacteriales bacterium | reverse complement strand
ATTATACCATGAATCATGACGGGATGCGATAGCTTTCGGGAAATTAAATGCCTGCGCACAAGAAAAATGTAAAAATGTATCCGCTTTGTAAAGAAATGGGAAACAACGCCCCATGGTGCGCGGTGTGCATGCAGGAAGGTGTAAAATAAGCTTGAAAATTGCCGCGCGATATATTATTATTATGTACGGAACGCTATGAGGCAAAGAAACAATGCAAACTGAAGTTAGGAGAGCAGTATGGGTTTGTTTGAATATAACGATGTGGGAATCGATCTGGGCACGGCAACTGTGCTGGTATATGTAAAGGGAAAGGGAATTGTATTAAGAGAGCCATCCGTCGTTGCGGTAGACAGGACGACGGGCCAGATGGTTGCCATCGGAGAAGAGGCGCGCGTGATGCTGGGTAGAACGCCCGGAAATATTGTGGCAGTGCGCCCGCTGCGGGATGGCGTCATCTCAAATTTCCACGATACGGAGCGCATGCTGCGCTATTTCCTGCGCAAAGTGCTGGGCCGCAGGCTGTTCTTCAAGCCGAAGGTCATTGTGTGCGTCCCAAGCGGCGTGACGGAAGTGGAAAAACGCTCGATTATCGAGGCGACGGAAGATGCGGGCGCACGCCATGTAAGCCTCATGGAGGAGCCCATTGCAGCAGCCATCGGAGCAGGCCTGGATATTGGACAGCCTGTCGGCCAGATGGTGGTGGATGTGGGCGGCGGCACGACGGATATCGCCGTTATTTCCCTTGGGGGCGCGGTGATCAGCGGTTCCATCAAATGTGCGGGCGATAAGTTCGACGAGGCGATGATCCGCTATGTCAAGAAAAAATATAATATGATCATCGGAGAGCGCACGGCAGAAGATGTCAAAATCAATATCGGCTCTGCATTTCCAAGAAAAGAAGAGGCGTATATGGAAATTACCGGCCGAAACCTCATTTCCGGCCTGCCTAAGACGGTGACGATAAGCTCGAATGAGACAATCGAAGCATTTCGCGAGCCGCTCAACCTGATTATGGAAAAGGTGCACAGCGTGCTGGAGCGCACTCCCCCGGAACTGGCAGCGGATATTGCCGAAAATGGCATTTGCATGACGGGCGGCGGAGCAATGCTTTATGGGCTGGATCGCCTGCTGGCAGAGCGCTGCAAGATTCCGTGCTATGTGGCGGATGATGCGGTTTCCTGTGTGGCAATTGGCGCGGGCAAAGCGCTGGAGCATATCGATTTATATGCAGGCAATTCTGTCTACGACTATAAGAGCGGCGACTATTACGATAACTACTGATAATGCATTCCCCGGCAATTCCGCCGGGGTTTTTGCATATTGCCTAAAAATTATCGAGGCAGCCCTGGAGGCGAGGGCAAGGAGAGGCGGAAAGCGAAGATGGAAGAGCTGTATGCGCCCAAAGTAATTGCGGCGCTTTTACAAAAGTATCAGTTGGCTCCGCTCAAAAAGTTGGGGCAGAATTTCCTTCGGGATGAGAATATTGTGGAAAAAATTGCGCAGGCGGCCGTCTGCCCGGGAGAAAATGTGCTGGAAATCGGGCCGGGGCTGGGTGTACTGACCCGCGCGCTCGCGCGCCGCGCAAAAAAGGTGGTTGCAGTGGAAATCGATAAGGGGATGGTGGAGGCCCTTGGAGAAACGGTTGGGGATCTGGAGCAGGTGCGGGTGCTCTGGCAGGATTTTCTGAAGGCGGATTTGGCCCGGATCGCCCGGGAACATTTTTCCGGAGAGCCTTTTGCCGTTGCGGGAAACCTTCCCTATTATATAACGAGCAAGTGCCTGCTGAAGGTGCTGGAAGCGCCGGTGCCCGTGATGCGCTTCACCGCGATGGTGCAAAAAGAGGTGGCCAGCCGCCTGATGGCCAGGCCGGGAGATGCGGATTATGGTGCGATTACTGCTTCTGTGGCATATTACGGGCAGGTGCGCCTGTTGTTCCATGTGTCCAGAGGTTGTTTTCTGCCTGCGCCGGATGTGGATTCTGCGGTGATAGGCATCGAGCCCAGGCCGAGGGCGGATGTGCCCAGGCAGGATTATACGCGCATTGTGCGCGCACTGTTTGCGCAGCGCCGCAAAACCGTGCAGAATAATTTAAAAAATTCCCTGCAAATGAAAAATGAGGAAATTGATTTTGCACTAAAGTTGGCGAAAATCCCCCCTGATACCAGGGCGGAACGCCTTAGTCAAGAGGATTTTGCAAATCTTGCAAAAATAATTTGCAAAACCCAATAAAATATTTTTTTTAAAAAAAGAGGAAAAAGGAAAAGAACGGCGAACTGTACAAGGCCATCCTTCTGCTGAAGGATGAGCAGGAGTGCTATGAGTTCTTCCAGGATCTGTGCACCGTGTCGGAGCTTCGGGCCATGGAGCAGCGGTTCGAAGTGGCCTCTCTGCTGGACGATGGCATGATCTACAACGAGATCCTGGAGCGCACCGGTGCCT
>USII01000194.1 GCA_900554725.1 uncultured Eubacteriales bacterium | reverse complement strand
CAGAATGGTTGTGTGGTTTTGACAGACAAATCATCTACATTCTCACATGCTGCAACAGGTGGCGACGGAGCTTTGATCTTCAATGTTGAAAATAAGGTTGACGATCAGCTGGCAACAGACAACGAAGAAATTGCAACATCTGAAGTTACAGTAATCGCTTTGCAAGGTGCTGTACGTGTAGCTAACGCTGAAGGTAAGAAAGTTGTTATCACTAACATCTTAGGCCAGACAGTTGCTAACACAGTTATCACTTCTGACAATGCTACAATCGCTGCTCCTCAGGGTGTAGTTGTAGTAGCTGTTGAAGGCGAAGCTGCTGTTAAAGCAATCGTAAAATAAGAATTAAAGAATAATTAAACAATATAAAGCTTCTCTGCCTTTCCCCTATGGGGAAGGGCAAGTAGCCTGTGAAGGCGAACAGATTGGAAGCGTAATTTCAGTAATAAAAATAAAATAAAGTTCATCCATGAGTATCCCTGTGAAGGGAGGAAATGGACAAAAAAACAACCCCGGCGGTATTTAATACCATCGGGGTTTTGTTTTTAAGGAGCTCCTGGAAATGGAGTTCATTATGTTTAATAGGAAACCGTATTCCATACAATACGATTTCCTGTTGAATAACTATTGATTACTGATTTAAAGCCTGCTCGATATCCGCTATGATATCATCCGCACTTTCGATGCCGACAGAGAAACGGATCAGGTCCGGAGCGATACCGGCTTCCTTCAATTGTTCGTCGGTCAACTGGCGATGCGTATGGCTTGCCGGATGAAGCACACAAGTACGGGCATCGGCCACATGAGTAACGATAGCAGCCAGCTTCAAGCTGTCCATAAACTTGATAGCTACCTCGCGTCCGCCTTTCAGTCCGAATGACAGGACACCGCATGAACCGTTCGGAAGATATTTCTTTGTCAGTTCGTAATATTTATTTCCTTCCAGGTCCGGATAGTTTACCCAGGCTACTTTGTCGCAATTCTGAAGCCATTTAGCTACGGCCAGTGCATTTTTACAATGCTGCGGCATACGCAGATGCAATGTTTCCAGTCCCAGGTTTAGCAGGAAAGCATTTTGCGGAGATTGGATAGAGCCGAGATCGCGCATCATCTGGACAGTTGCTTTTGTAATATATGCGCCTTTGCCAAACTTCTGGGCATAGCAGATGCCGTGGTAGGATTCATCCGGCTCTGTAAGCCCGGGAAATTTTTCTGCGTGCAGGGTCCAATCAAAATTTCCGCTATCTACAATTGCCCCGCCGACGGCCGCCGCATGGCCATCCAGGTATTTGGTTGTGGAATGGGTGACAATATCCGCCCCAAATTCAAATGGACGCAGATTGATGGGCGTGGGGAAAGTGTTATCTACAATCAGGGGAACGCCATGGCGGTGCGCCGCGCTGGCAAATTTCTCGATATCCAACACAGCAAGGGAAGGATTGGAGAGCGTTTCGCCAAAGACACATTTGGTATTCTCCTGAAAAGCGGCATCCAGCTCTTCTTCCGAACAGTCGGGGGAGAGGAAAGTCACATCGATGCCCATCTTTTTCATGGTGATGGCGAACAGGTTAAGCGTTCCGCCATAGATGGCAGAGGAGGATATGAGATGATCCCCCGCCTGGCAAATATTAAAGACAGCGAAAAAATTGGCCGCCTGGCCAGATGAGGTGAGCATTGCAGCCGCGCCGCCTTCCAGCGCGCAAAGCCGGGCTGCGACGGCATCGTTTGTCGGGTTTTGCAGGCGAGTATAGAAATATCCGCTCGTCTCGAGATCGAAAAGCTTGCCCATCTCTTCGCAGGACTCATATTTGTAGGTAGTACTCTGATAGATTGGCAGGATTCTGGGCTCACCATTTTTTGGCGTATAACCCGCCTGCACACAAAGCGTCTCGATGTGTTTATCCATGTGCGTGCTCCTTATGCTTTTTCTATAAAATAGCATAATAGGGCGGGTTTTGTAAAGCGGCGGCCGGCAAAAGCAGAGGAAAGCGGCAATTTTAAAAAATACGGCATAAAGCCTGGCCGGCTTTTAAAAAAGGCAGAGCTGCCGCAGCTGTTTGGGCAAATAAGAAGTTCTGTCATCTGGCACGCCTTGTTTGGGCGGCTGCTATGGGAATCCCAAAGACCAAGGTGCAAAGTTTGCGAATCTCTCTAAAATCTTTTGCAGAGAAAGCAGTCGGTGGAGTGATAGTGAAGCAGGGATGTGCGCGTTTATAGCAGAAGCCGGGCTAAAGAAACGCATAAAGGCCTCGCGATTTTGCGAGGGCCTTTATACATGCTTTGCTGTGATATGGCAAAACTGCCAGAATGAATATTTCTTTCGGACAATAAAAAATATCGCAACCCACCAGAATGGATTGCGATATTGGGAGCGGCAACTTGCCGCTGGAGGCGCCACCCAGACTTGAACTGGGGGTGAAGGCTTTGCAGGCCTCTGCCTTACCACTTGGC
>USII01000193.1 GCA_900554725.1 uncultured Eubacteriales bacterium | reverse complement strand
GCACATGGTAGAGCGCACTTTGCTAAGAGACGCTTGCACATTGCTCCGCAGGCTTCCAGCATAAGGAACATAGGAATCCACGCCCTCTTCGAAGGAAAGGCCAGAGCTTTCGCCTGTGTCATAACGCTGCCAGTTGCGCGCGCGGTTGGAACCTTCTCCCCAGTATTCTTTCATATATGTTCCGTTAATGCTGACTTTATTTGTCGGGCTCTCATCAAAACGGGAGAAATAGCGGCCAAGCATCAGGAAATCTGCACCCATGGCCAGGGCCAAAGTCATGTGATAATCATGAACAATTCCGCCATCTGAACAGATGGGAATATAGATTCCGGTTTCACGCATATATTCATCTCGCGCATTGGCCACATCGATAACCGCGGTGGCTTGTCCGCGCCCAATGCCTTTTTGTTCGCGTGTAATGCAAATGGAACCGCCCCCAATGCCGACCTTTATAAAATCGGCCCCGGCTTCGGCCAGGAAACGGAAGCCGTCAGCATCGACGACATTGCCTGCACCGATTTTAACTTTATCTCCATAATTTTTTCTCACAAACTCTAAAACTCTGCGCTGCCATTCCGTATACCCCTCAGAGGAATCGATACAGAGCACATCGGCCCCCGCTTCGACCAGGGCGGGAATGCGCTGTTCATAATCTCTGGTATTGATTCCGGCGCCCACCATATAGCGCTTGGAATTATCCAAAAGTTCCAGAGTGTTTTCCTTGTGCGTATCGTAATCTTTGCGGAATACGATATAGGCCAGGTTATTGTTATCGTCAATTAAAGGGAGTGCATTGAGTTTGTGCTCCCAGATAATATCGTTTGCTTCCTTTAGGGAGGTATCCATATGCGCACAGACGAGATCTTCAAACTTTGTCATGAACTCGGAAACCTTTGTTTCCGGATCCATCCGGCTTACGCGGTAATCTCTGCTGGTGACAAGGCCCATCAGCCTGCCGTTTGGCGTACCGTCTTGAGTAACAGGCATTGTGGAATGGCCGGATTTCTGCTTTAGTGCAAGCACATCCGCCAGAGTATTATCCGGGCGCAAGTTGGAATCGCTTGTTACAAAGCCGGCTTTATAGCTTTTGACGCGGGAAACCATCGCGGCTTCGCTTTCGATGGATTGGGAAGCGTATATAAAAGAAATGCCGCCTTCCTGAGCCAAAGCAACGGCCATCCTATCATCAGAGACAGATTGCATAATGGCAGAAACAAGCGGTATATTCAGAGAAAATTCCGGCTGCTCTCCCTTTTTGAATTTGCAAAGGGGTGTTTTCAAGCTGACATTGGAAGGAATACAATGGGCAGCCGTAAAGCCGGGAATGAGCAGATATTCGCCGAAAGTTCGCGAAGGCTCTTTGTAATAGTACGCCATATTTACTTTTCCTCCTAAATTTAGCGAGATATTTAACTTTATACTTTATATAGGATAGCATTTTAGAATGGGAAAGTCAAACAGAGCAGATAGCAAAGAAGCAGGCATATGCCTGCTTCTTCTCAAATATGAGGCCCCTAGCGCTCGGTATTGCGGCCGCGCCCAAATAGGCTGGGCAGCTTGGAGGCTGCGCCTTTGATATAGCCGCCTCGAACAGAGGAAACCTGGCCGACGGTAATAAAGGCATTGGGCGTAAAGTCGTTAATGATTGCGATGACTTCATTCGTGCGCTTGCGTTTTAAAGTCAACTGCAGCACATATTTTTGATCCCCTTCAATGCCCTGGCCGTCCAATAGCGTAAGGCCAAATCCCTTTTCTCTCAAATAGGATGCAAGCGAAAGAGATTCCTTGCCGCTGGGCAGATAGATGGATACAGCGCAAAGGCCAAGAGCAAGCTTTTCATCCAGCCAGGAACCGATATAATTGCCCAGTGCAAAAGCAGCTGTGAGCGCAACGACTTTCATAGGGTCTTCTTGATAGCCCGTCAAGACAGAGGCGGTAATAAAAAGCCATAACAAATATTCCAGCCCTGCAATAATGCAGCCAACTATGCGCATGCCTTTGTTGATAAGCACGGTGCGCAGTGTCGAGATGGAAACTTCTAGGATCTTGCCAAAAAAGATAAACAGATAGACTGCAACAGTATGGCCGCTGGTAAAATTGGTGATGGCGTTCATTAATTCTTGCATTTCCCAAACCCTCTTTCATTTTATCGCTGTGAATATCATTTTAACAAGCGGGGATAGAAAACTCAAGAACCGCGAGGCATTCTTCCAAATATCTTAAAGGATTTTCCCAAAGACAATGGGACTACCTGGCGCGCTCCCTTTGTGCTATAATAACCTTAAACGGATAAGGCAGGGATTCATTTGGTTATTTTAGGGATAGACCCGGGCATTGCGATTGTGGGATATGGCGTTATCGAGTATGATGGTTTTCGGATGCGCCTGATAGATTATGGGGCAATTTTGACGCTGTCTCTTATACACATCTGACGCTGCCGACGAGCGATCTAGTGTAGAT
>USII01000192.1 GCA_900554725.1 uncultured Eubacteriales bacterium | reverse complement strand
CATTTTCTTCTTCCACATATCTATGAAAGGCAACAATTTCCGCATCTGGCGACATCTGCGCATACAGACTCTGATACGCCCCTTCTTCCGCACTCACAATCGCCGCCTGCCTTTTTTCTTCAGAATAAACATTCTTTGCCTTATAGTATGTCGTTTCCACTATTTGCAAATGCAGCGGGCTGTTTCCGCCCAGTTCGGCTACTACTTCGCTCTTCTCGATGTAGCTTGTAAACGGATTGGAGCCGGATAGATGTATTTTTCTCTTTCCAAGCATCAAATACCTTTCGCTCGCCGTTTCCCCTGTAGGAACTTTTTCAAAGCTGCTCACTGTCGCTTCGGCCTTTGCGATATATTCTACTCTGGCAATCACCGTTCCCCGTGCCGGAGCTGAGATTGGCGTTTCCCCTTTTAGATAGTTCCCCGCAATCAGAAGCTGGCCTTCCTGCACCTGCTCTCCCTCTGCTACAGCTGCCTGCCCGCTTGTCACAACGATTTTTTCGACTACGCCGCTTTTCAGCGCATAAACCGCGCAGGGCGTTTCTTCGCGGATCTCCGGTTCATAGACACGCTCTCGAATCTCCGCAACCAGGCTCGCGCCATCAAAGGAGACATATACATAGGTCAGATCTGGAAAAGCCGCCCAAATGGCGCGCTCAATCTGTTTGGTATCAATTTCGCTTTTAAGGGCAAACTCCTTTGCGCCGGCCTCACGCATCACCAAATAGACATCGTATTCGCTTAGGTTCTCCAAGCCCTGCACGCGAATACGCATGCAAAATAAAGAAGCGATGCTCACCACACAGATTATGAGCAAAATGCCTGTGCAAAGAATCCACCGCCTGCGCAAAAATTCCAGCACAGCGGCACCGCCACCAAATTTTCGGATAGAAACTTCCGCCTTCTGAGGCAAGCTCTTGCATAGCCGCTTATAATCCCAAAGCACAACCTTCGCAGAAAAACGAGTATAGCTCTTTCGCCGCAGATCCCAAAACTCAATTCCCTGCTGCGTTGCAGTATTGAGCAGCCGCTCTACACCTATTGTTTCTACTTCAATAATAACATATCCAAAAAGAAAATACCATAAATATGACAATTACGGCGCCTCCTCAATTTTTCTGGCAGTTCCATATTGAATCTGCTCGATAACCCCTCTAAAGGAAATGACGCCTTCCTGCATGGAGGATACATAAAAATCTCTTCCGGTAAAGCAGATCTCCCCAAATTCTGTGACAAGCTTCAGTGTCTTTTCAGAGTAGCTCAAAATATTTAAAAAGCCTTCCACAATGCAGGCTGTATTATCATAAACATGAATCCCAAGCCCCCAGGCCATCACTTCGGGTGGGAACTCCATAACAGCGCCAGCTCTCAATTTCCAGTTCTTTATGCGCCTTTTTATCTGTTTTGCCATATCTTCACCACCTATGACTATTGTTATGAAAGCCAAACAGATAAAAATGCACGAAAAAAGCAACGGCATTTCGCCGTTGCTTTAAAGTTTTTAGTGTTTTCTTTTTCTGGCAGCCTCAGCCTTCTTCTTTCTTTTAACACTGGGCTTCTCATAATGCTCGCGTTTTCTAACTTCCGCGAGAACGCCAGCTCTTGCGCATTTTCTCTTGAACCGCTTCAGAGCGCTCTCTAAGGATTCATTTTCGCCGACGCGTATTTCAGACATCTTTTTCCCCCCTCCCATAATCAACTGCGCAAATTACTACGCCACAGCCGGGGAGTATTTGCACGAAGGGCAACAAAGTACCATTCATCATATGAAATTATATCCCCTGCGCGCCGGAAAGTCAATAAGTTCTTCCAGGCGATACACATAAAATTTCTACGCGCAATTTTCTTGTCGGAAATAGCTTGCAAATTCTGCACAAAAAGATTATGATTTAAGAAAAGCGACATATGAAATCAGGGCGTTGAAAAAGCTGCGGTCAGAACCTTTTCCAGAGAGCCGGTGCCTGGTGCGAATCGGCAAAGCGCATGGCCTTTCCACTTTTGAGCCCTCCGGTATCGGAGTCTGGCACCCTTTAGCGTGCTATGAGCGGCCGCACAGCGGCAATTTGGGTGGCAACGCGGAATTCTTTCGTCCCATGAATTGATATGGGACGGATTTTTTATGTCAGAAAAAAATTTGAAGGAGAAAAAACATGCTGGATTTAAAATTCCTTCGGGCGAACCCGGAAATCGTGAAGCAGAATATCCGCAATAAATTCCAGGAGCAGAAGCTTCCTCTTGTGGATCAGGTCATTGCGTTGGACAAAGAAAATCGCGCTACTATCCAGGAAGCAGAAGCTCTGCGCGCGGAGCGCAACCGCATTTCAAAGCAAATAGGCGGGCTCATGGCCAAAGGCCAGAGAGAAGAGGCAGAAGAGCTGAAGCGCCGCGTAACGGATTTTTCCAGCCATCTGGCCGAACTGGAAGAAAAAGAGCGCACTCTAGATGAGCAAATCACAAAAATCATGATGACCCTGCCGAATATCATTGATCCTTCGGTGCCGAT
>USII01000191.1 GCA_900554725.1 uncultured Eubacteriales bacterium | reverse complement strand
TACGGGAAATTGGCCGGGAAAGACGATAGAAAACGCCGTCGGCTATTATGAATTTTCGGGAGAGAAATATACCCTTGTCGATATTCCGGGGACCTATTCACTCTTGGCCAGCTCCAAAAAGGAGGAGGTCGCCAGAGATTTTATCTGCTTTGGTCGGCCGGATGTCACTATCATAGTGGTAGGTTCTACTTGCCTAGAGAGAAATTTAAATCTTGTTCTGCAAACGCTCGAGATTACAAAGCGCGCAGTCATCTGCTTAAATCTCATAGATCAAGCGTCAAAGAACGGCATCTGTATCGATTCCAAACGGCTTTCGGGAATGCTTGGCATACCGGTTGTGGAAACAACTGCGCGCTCGGGCAAGGGACTGAGCGCCCTTATGGAGGCGGTTCGCCAAGTGTGCGATACTCCCGAGAGCTTCCGGGGTTATCAGATGCGCTATGATGAAAGAATAGAGGAGGCAATTCGCGCGTTTTCCTCTTGCTTAAAAGAGGAGATGGATGAGCAGATTAACATCAGATGGCTGACCCTGCGTTTATTGGAAGGAGATGAAGCGCTGCTTGCATCCATGCAAAAAAACCTTGGGGATTGCCTTCCCGCCCCGCAGATCATTCGGCAAAAGGCAAAGGAAGCGTTGATGTCCTTAAAAGGAGAGGATTTCAGAGAGCGCCTTGTATCAGAAATTACTGCTGCGGCGGACTATATATTTCAGGCTTGCGTATGTATGAAACCTCAAAAAAAACAGTATCGGCAGAGGGATCGCAAACTGGATAAGATTCTGACATCCAAAAAGACAGGGATTCCCATCATGCTTCTATTTCTGGCGGGGATTTTGTGGCTTACAATTGAGGGGGCAAACTATCCATCCCAATTGATTTCCAACCTGCTTTTTGGTTTTGAGGAAACGCTGCTGCGTGCATTTGAATGGGCCAATATGCCTGCGTGGCTTACAGGAATGGTTGTGACGGGAATTTACAGAACGCTTGCCTGGGTTGTTTCCGTCATGCTGCCGCCTATGGCGCTATTTTTCCCTTTATTCACACTTCTTGAGGATTCTGGGTATCTGCCCCGCATTGCATTTAACCTGGATCACTATTTTAAGAAGGCACATGCACATGGAAAGCAAGCGCTCACAACTTGCATGGGCTTTGGGTGTAACGCCTGCGGCGTCATGGGGTGCCGCATTATCGATTCTCCAAGAGAGCGGCTGATTGCCATCCTAACCAACTCCTTTGTTCCATGCAATGGAAGGTTTCCTACCATCATTTCTATTATCACTATGTTCCTTTTGGGCGGTATGGCGGCGGGCGCGCTGCGTTCCATTTATTCGGCGCTTATCCTGATGATGGTCATTTTGCTTGGAGTTGCAATGACGCTTCTTGTTTCGCGCCTGCTTTCAAAAACTGTGTTAAAAGGGATGCCCTCTTCCTTTGTGCTGGAACTTCCGCCCTATCGCCGCCCGCAAATCGGGAAAGTCTTAGTACGCTCCCTTTTAGATCGGACACTCTTTGTGTTGGGCAGAGCGGTTACAGTTGCGATCCCGGCTGGGCTTGTCATCTGGTGTATGGCCAATATCAAGATAGAAGAAGTGAGTATCCTTCAGCACTGCACGAATTTTTTAGATCCCTTCGGTCGGATTTTTGGCATGGACGGCGTGATTATCATGGCATTTTTATTGGGGCTGCCTGCCAATGAAATTGTAATCCCCATAGCCATCATGTGCTATTTGGGTACAGGAAGTCTTTCAGATTTTGAAAATTTGGAGCAGCTTCATATATTGCTGGTAGAAAATGGGTGGACATGGCTGACAGCAGTCTGCACATTGATTTTTACTCTGATGCATTTTCCGTGCGGCACAACTTTGGCCACGATCAAAAAGGAAACAGGGAGCAGAAAATGGACGATAGCATCTTTTTTGCTCCCAACGCTCTGCGGGCTCTCTATTTGCTTTATCATTACTTCGATAGCCCGAATTTTTCACCTGGTCTAGTGGCAGCGGGTGCAAGGCTCTTTTCCAAGCAAAAGAGCCTTATTTAAATCGACGGATCGGACAACCTTGCTGCGGGATAACGCGGGGCATTGGGCATCGCTGTGATATTTTGTGCCGGAGGCGGATAGATAGACAATCTGAACACCGCCAGAAGCTTGCGCCGATGGCTCCTGCGAAAATTCAGGCAGCGAATTTTACATCAATGTCGAGAAAAATAAAAAATATAAGTTAGAGAACAAGCAGGTGAGTTTTTTGGAAGAAAAAATCGAGATATTTCGCCGCTGTATTGAGGGGAGCAAAAAAATTGTGTTTTTTGGAGGAGCGGGCGTTTCTACTGAAAGCGGCCTGCCGGATTTCAGAGGCCAGGATGGCCTATATCGGATGAAATATCGCTATCCTCCAGAAGAAATACTTTCCCACTCCTTTTTTTATGCGCATACACAGGAGTTTTTCGAGTTTTACAGAGAGAAGATGGCATTGCAGGTGCAGCCCAACATTACACATAGAAAGC
>USII01000190.1 GCA_900554725.1 uncultured Eubacteriales bacterium | reverse complement strand
CTGCTTTCGCCGCCCGATGAATGCGTTCTAAGGTTGTTAAGTTCCCATCCATGATATCCATCCTTTATAACGCCGTTATATATCACTGTTATATTATAGCTTGCAAAAAAACCATTGTCAAGAAGGAAAAATGAATTGCATATTTCCCGGGTTGGCCAGCACAATGCATGCGCATATTTGCAATTTGGCTGGTTTACCGCCCGCCAAAGTACTGAGCTCACTCTTTCTGGCTGGGCGTTCTGCCGCTGCGAAATTTTTAGTTAGCAAAAGAAAAACTCTATGCAAATGGTTTTCCTATTTGCATAGAGTTTTTCTATTTTTTCATTCACTTGGCATGAAGCAGCATTTTTCAATACTTCTTCTTGCCTTCTGCCATTAAAGCTTTAATGCAGCCATATCCTCAAACAGGTCGACCTGGCAATAGTATGCCTTGTCAAACAGCGGGATAATCTTCTTATAGACCTCATGCGCTTCCGGGTTGGGCTCACTAATCGCCTCGACCTCGTGGAACTTCTTCACAGCTCGCTCATTCTCAAAAATACCCATGGCGATGCCGCCAATAACAGCCGTTCCCATGGAGGCCACTTCATCCATATGCTTGAGCTTAATAATCTTTGCGTTCATGACATCCGCAAAAATCTGGCGAACAATATCGCCCTTTGCAAGCCCGCCGATCATGATGAGCTCATTGACCTCTATTTCCTGGCGAATCTCTGTGAGAATGCAATTCAGGTTGAGGGCAATTCCCTCTACCACAGCGCGCAGCAGATCTGCCCGGGTATTTGCCAGGGTGATGCCAAGGAAAGAGCCTTTTGCCTTCGGGTTCCACCGCGGAGCACGCTCGCCCATCAGATGCGGCAGGAACAAAACGCCGTTAGAGCCCACAGGCGCAGATGCAATCTCCTCGTTGATGATATCATATACCGTCTTTTTCCCGCCGGATTCTTCTGCCATCTGCTGCTCAATTTTGCAAATCTCGTTCTTCAGCCAGCTAAAGGAAGAGCCGGCTGTCTGGCTGGTGCCGCCCAGCTGCTTTCCGCCGGGGCCAACACCCGATACCCATGCAGAAGAACCGCCGCTGATATATGCATCGCCCGGATCGATATTTCCCGCGCCAATGGAGGAAGCAGGGCCATCGCCGCATCCCATAATAACCTTCGTGCCCGCAGCAAGGCCAGTTTCCTCGGCATATTTTTCTGGAACTTCCCCGATAATATCCGTCATCTTATGGATTTCAGGAAGAACATCGCGGCTCATGCCCGCTGCCTCCAGAATGCGATCCGACCAATCCTGGATGGCAGGATCATAAAAGCCCGTGCTCTCAGCATTGGTATGATCGATAGCATATTTCCCCGTCAATTTCAGGATGATATAGTCGTTCGGGCAGGCCAAAACTTTATAGGTCTTTTCGTAAATTTCAGGCATATGCTTGCGCACCCACATGAGCTTTGGAAGCGTGCAAACGCTGTTGAGCAGGCCATCCTGCCTCCAGCCGAAGTTACAGTCCTGCGTCTTGTCGCTGATCTCCTTCGCTTCCGCCTCAGCGCGCATATCCTGCCAAATCATCGCCGGATAAAGTTCCTTTCCATCCTTATCGATGCAGTGGCAGCCGGGGTAATGGCCATCAAAGTTGACGCAGAGGACATCTTTGTTATCCACATCCTTGAGCAGCACTTTCGTGCTCTCGCAAAACGCTTTCCACCAATCCTCGCCCTTCTGCTCTGCCCATACCACATTGGAATAATCTGTAGGATAGGGAACCGTAATGCTGCCAAGGCATTTGCCTTCTGTCGTAAACAAAGTGGCCTTATTGCCGCTTGTTCCAAAATCGTGCGCAACGATATATTTGGTCATACCGAACCTCCATTATATTGTCTTTTCATTGCATACATACAATAATTCTATTTTTTTTCGCGATATTCCTGCGTCTTTGGGAAAAAATCCGTGCAAATCTTTTCACTCTTTTTTGCCCGCTTCCCAAAGCCCAGGTGAATCGCCCCGTATTTACAAGCATCCTTGCATTTCCCGCAATAGACGCATTCCGCCAGGTGTGCGCCCTTTTCTATATCCACCCCCATCGGGCACGCCTTCGCACAGGCACCGCAATGCACGCATGCCTCCCTATCCACCCGATAGCGCACAAGACTCAGCTTGTGGAACAGCCCATAGATTGCCCCGAGCGGGCAAAGATATTTGCAAAAAGGCCGGTACAGCAGCACTGAAAGCACCAAAAGAACCACAAGAATGCCAATCTTCCAGTGGTATAGCGCTCCAATAGCCGCGCGCAAACCCTGGTTCAATAAAGGCAGAAGCACTCCGCCTTCCAGTGTCCCTGCCGGGCAGATATATTTGCAAAACCAGGCTTCTCCCTGCCCAAAGGCATCTACGAGAAACATGGGAAATATGAGGACAAACAGCGCCAATACGAGATATTTTAAATAGCGCAGCGCCATATCTCCCTTGAACTTGCCAATCTTTTTTGATGGGATTTTGTGAATGAG
>USII01000189.1 GCA_900554725.1 uncultured Eubacteriales bacterium | reverse complement strand
CCTGTCCAAGAGTTAACTGGACAAGAAAAGTGGGAAGATCCTTTTGAGCGGCGGCGGCATAAATCAGCCGGTCAAAGGCGGGATTATTCTCTATATCCTGCTGAATGGCCCAATCGTGAAGAAGTGTAGCTGCATCCCCCTTTTTGAGCTTCTCGGAAAAGCAAAGGAGCATTTCTGAAAATTTTTGAAAAGATGCATCGCCTAGAGGCTGTAGAAGCCCGGGTAGCAATTCCAGACGATAGCCGCCAAGCCTGTACTGCAATAGTATTTCCTGAATTTGCTGAGGGCGCCCTCCGGCGTATTGCAGGCAGGAATGGAGGGCCAACAAATTGAGCGGTTCCAAAAGCAGGCGGAAAAAGTTGAGAGCATATTGCACTGTGCAATCGGATAAAAAATCTTCCCGGCCGAGTACGATGTAGGGGATGCCTTCCTTTTTTAGGCAGTTTTCGATTATCTCTGCCTGGCGATGCGTGCGATAGAGAACGGCAATATCAGAAAAGCTTGCAGCAACAGTGTCGCCCGCCCTTTTCTTCTTTCCAGAACCGGTGCCTAACATATCGATGCCTCCAAGGACGCTCATGATTTCATGGGCGAGGCAGATCCCTTCGGATAGGGCACTTTGCGCCTGCACAATCTGCACTTTAATGCCCGCGGGACGGGTGGCCTGTAGCGATTCCTCCTGTACGACTGGCCGAGCGGAGCAGAGAATTTCCGGCGTAGAACGATAGTTTTGCCGCAAAGTAATTTGCAGAAGATCCGGGTAATCTTGGGCAAGGCGGGTAAAGCATGCCGCATCTGCGCCACGAAATCCATAGATAGATTGATTTGGATCCCCGATGCAAAATAGCGAAGCCCCTGCATCTTTTATGAGGCGAATAAAGCAATACTGCAAAGGGTTGATATCCTGAAATTCGTCTACCAGCAAGTGAGAAAAGGCATGCAGTTGTTGCTTGGCATTGGCGCTTTGAGATTTCAGGTGCTCAATTGCTCGAAGTAGAATATCGTCATAATCCATTACGCCGTAATAATCTAACAAATCCGCATAAGCATCCAGGACCTTCTGGGGGAGGGATGCGGCGGACAGCGCGCCGTTTTTAATGCTGGAAACTCGGCGAAGAAACCCTGCCGGGCTGAGTTTTAGGCCAAATTGATGGACGATTTGCTCGCCAAGAAGCAGAGCATCCTCTTCCGGCAAAACTGGAGCATCCAGCTCAGACTTTTTTAAAAGTTCCAGGCAGATGGAATGGAAAGTGCCTATGGTGATCGAGCGAGCTTCACGGCGGCCAAGCGCCGCTGAGAGCCGACTGCGCATTTCCGCTGCGGCCTGGTTTGTGAATGTGACGGCCATAATGCGGGATGCAGGGGTATGCTCCTGCTCTATAAGAGAAACGATTTTGCGAATCAGGGTATGTGTTTTTCCCGTTCCGGGCCCTGCGATAACAGCAGTAGTCTGGGCAATGCAGGATACGGCATGTTGCTGCTGGGTGTTTAAGCTGTGCTGTGCTGTTTGAGGCTCGGGAGCGGGCTGGAAGGCAGGCTCGGTAGGAAGGGCAATGCGGGCCTTTTTGGCAGAGGAGGTCTTTTTTGCCTGAGCAATAGATATGCCTGTAAAAAAGGAAAGCTGCCCTAAAAGAGAGGAGCGCTCTTCCTTGGTGAGAAGTTGAATTTTCCCGTATACTCCATCGTAGCCTGGCTGAGCGCAAACCTCCTTTCGGCGCAGACGGCGCATTCCCTCAAAGACAAGCGGCCCAGCTTCCTCTCTCAGCTGCTCTAGCGGCGCTTCCCGCAAAATGTAAAGTTCCGGGCCGATGCGCCAAAGCAGGCGCTCTTTGAGGCTCTGAACTTTTTGGCTGCTCGGCGAATGGCCAAGGCAGGAGCCAATGGCTTCGGATAATGGCAGAATGCTTTCAAAATGTTTGGCATATGGTGCGCGCCGCCCAGGCGGATGATCCGCCAGGCTTTCTGCGCGATGGGCAACCCCTATCGTCAGGCGGCGGCCGCATACCGGGCATAGATTGCCGTTTGCAATGCTCTGGTCGGGCGAAAGGCAAATATTGCAGTTGCGGTGACCATCAAAATGGTATTTCCCTTCCTCTGGAAAAAACTCCAAAGTGCCAAGAAATTCCTGGGTTTCGGGATGGGCCAGGGCATGGCGGAGGGCAGGGTAGGAGAGCGGGATATTAAGCAGATTTGCCTCCCTTGCCAAGTTGGCAGGGGAATGGGCGTCCGAATTAGAAACAAGTGTATAGCTATCCAGCGCGCTTAGCCGCCAGTTCATTGCGGGATCGGAAGAAAGCCCTGTTTCCAGCGCCCGAATAAATGGGGTAAGATCTTCAAAGCACTCCTCGATGCGATCAAACCCGGAATTCGCACCAAACAGAGAAAAATGAGGAGTCCATATATGCGCGGGGATAAAAATTGCTTCCGGGCAGGTATCCAGCGTCAGTTCAAGAAGATCTCTGCTGTCCATTCCAAGAATGGGGCGGCCATCGGAATGGAGA
>USII01000188.1 GCA_900554725.1 uncultured Eubacteriales bacterium | reverse complement strand
GGGCAGCGATTTGTTCTGCTACAATATCAAAGATTTTTTTCGTCCGCTTTCCAACCTGTTCCCGAGATAACAGCTCCTCGGAAAACATCTGCCGCATTGCCCGTTTCCACGCCTGAGAGGAGACGCGCGCACGGGTAGCGCCGCCATACAGCGCAGTTTTAGGGCTTCCCGTGTCATCCCGATTCACACAGCTTGGCGGGACTGTTTGTAAAACATGAAAATCGACATATAGTTTGCAATTGTTCATCTTAATCATTCTCCTTTTCTATTTCTTCTTGAATATCTTTTTCGTCGTTTTTCAGCGGCGCATAATAATCCTGCCCCCACCGCAGCCGTACTCTGGGGGCTATCGCTGGAAATTGCAGCGAGTAAAGATCTTCCGCCAGCTTCGGGTAATCCAATGCCACGCCTTTTGCGCGCAGCAATTGAACGATACCCCGCAAATGCTGGGAAATTTCCCGCATATCCACAGCAGTAGCCAGCCTGTTAAAGCGTTTTAGCACGCTGCCTTCCGTTTCATCTTCCCCCGGCCCAACCAACCTGCGAATCGCTCTGCCAAGGGATTCGCCTTTTCTATTCATGTTGTCTTCGGAAAGGTCATGCCCCTGCTGATGCATGGCGTAAAGCGTCAATGCCAGGTATATTGCCCACTCTTCCCGGCTTGGCTTGCCAGTTTTGCTCTGAAATTCTTCGGGCATATCCTGCAAAAAAGCTCCCCACAGCGCTGGCATTTCTCCTGGGACTCGCCCAATGCCCCGCCTTAGATTGGCAAGCACTGCTTTTCTTGGATGTTCAGATAGGCCCTGCAGCCGATACAACTGCCCTCCAACATAATGCCCTACTTCCTTCTCTTTCATTGTATCCCCCCTTTGCTACTGTGGATCTTGATAAATCCGCTTGATTTTCCAGAGAAAATCGTTGAACGCCTTTGGCGCAGAATAATATTGTTTTATTTCTTTCCCGCTTTGCCCTTTTCCTATCTTTTCACTTAAGCCGCGCCCGGCAAATGCGACAGTTCCCGCCTCTAAAACAAGCTGTATTCCCAATGTGCGGGCAACTTGCTGCGCCTTTTCCTGCCATTGCCGAATACAGTTTATCTCCTCTTCTCCCTTCCAGCTTGGCTCGATGGATTCAAGCCAATCCCTGAAGAGCTGGTCGATTTGAAAGTAGAAGCGCTGTTTCACATCTTCCGGCGCTGCCTTTTTCTCTCCGCCGGCGGCCAGAGCTAATTTCTGCGCTAAGTATCCAAGCTGCGCGGCAAGCTGTTCACACCGGCCTACCTCCTCTGCGACAGCCGCTCTCCATCTTGCGCTCAGTTCGTCTAAAAGCAACAAATGAAATGCAAGAGAATCGCCAAAAGTATCTGTTACAAAAAAATCCTTATCACCATATTCTATCGCCGCTATCCGAAAGCGCACTATATTTTCCCGAGCGAGAATGCGTTCCCTTTGCAGCCTTACTATCCAGCGCACAACACCTGGTTGCCGCATGCCTGGATTGTCTAAAAATATTGTTGGAAACTCTCTCCAGAATTGCTTTGAAGGGTCGTGCCGCCGCGGCAGAAAGACAAGTGGTGCATCCTTTTTGGCTTGAACGCTTCGCCACACCGTCATCTGTTCACAAAAGGCATTCTCCCTTTCAAAGAAATCTCCGCCCAGAAGCGTATACCCTGTAACACAGCCCTCTTCGCGATGCAAAAGCAAGCGGCGAGATTGAAGCGTCAAAAGAGCAGCTGCATTGTCCGGCTGCACAATTTCGGTTCGCTCTTTATTTCTGGCCTCTTCTAACTCCCAACAGGGCGTTTCTCTCTCCCAAAGCGCTTCTCCATCCCTTAACAGGCAAAGATTGAGCATGAGAGTTTGAAACAAATTTTCTCCCTGCACCCAAATTAGCCCGATCTTTCCCAGCCAACCGGCTCCTACGGAAGGCAAACCTTTTCCCTTCGGCTTTGCTGAAGTGTCATCAAATCCATTGAGATACAGCAGCCAGCGCGCCGCCTGGGCATAACTTAATTCTTTTTTCTTATCTCCGGAACAGGATGCAAAGATCCTGTATTTATTGCCGCTTTCTAGAATTTCTCCATTCAGCTTTGCCGCAGAATATTCCGTTCCGATATTTGCTTCCGGTACCTGCCAAAAAGGCCGCTGCGGATGAAAAAGCCAGAAACGCTCCCTCCATTTCTCCAGATAATCTAAAATCGGGCTTTTAGGAAAGGATTGGAAAGTCCATAGTTCTTCCCATCGGTCTAGGGCGTCATCTGTTGTTTCAAGCGGTGCATCATTTCCATTTGCATCTACTCTGGAAAAGACAGTATGGAGTATAGCAAGCAATAAGCGCAGCACGGCAATATCCTGCGTTGGCACCTCTCCTGCCAAATCGATATATTGCTCCGCATTCAGCAGCGCATCCTTCAGCGATACCTCTCTTACGGTATAATCTTCTAAAAGTACGCGAACCCATGGTTCTTCTAGAAGATTAAACTCCATTTCCTTCATTTTCTTCCTCCTTTTGATA
>USII01000187.1 GCA_900554725.1 uncultured Eubacteriales bacterium | reverse complement strand
GCACAAGCTCCTTGCCCAAAAACACTTCCTGCTGGGCCCCGTGGAACACCGGGCCAATGACATCGCTCATTCCATATTTTACGACCATCGCCCTTGCCATATTTGTCGCGCGTTCAATATCGTTGGAGGCACCGGTTGTAACATCGCCAAGGATCAGCGCTTCTGCCGCGCGTCCGCCCAGCATCATGGTCATTTCATCCAGCATTTTGGATTTAAAGTAGTGGCTCTTATCCTCGTTTGGAAGCGTCATGGTATATCCGGCGGCCATGCCCCGGGGAATAATGGAAATCTCGTGCACAGGGTCGCACCCGGGCAGGCACTTGGCGCAGATGGCGTGGCCGACTTCATGATAAGCGGTGATCTTCTTATCCTCTTCGGTGATAACGCGGCTCTTCTTTTCCGGGCCCACCATGACTTTTGTAATCGCTTCCTCCAGTTCCTGCATGCCGATATTGGGGCGGTTGTAGCGGGCTGCCAAAATGGCCGCCTCATTCAGGACATTTTCCAGGTCTGCGCCGCCCATGCCCGGCGTGCGCTTGGCCAGCACAGCGAGGTCCACCTCCGGGGCAAGGGGCTTGCCTTTGGCATGAACTTTCAAAATATCCTCCCGGCCCTTGACATCCGGATAGTTGATGACAACCTGACGGTCGAACCGGCCGGCGCGCAGCAGCGCCGGATCCAGAATATCCACGCGGTTGGTGGCGGCGATGACGATGATGCCGTCGTTTACGACAAAGCCATCCATCTCCGTAAGCAGCTGGTTGAGCGTCTGCTCCCGCTCATCGTGCCCGCCGCCCAGGCCTGCGCCTCTCTGGCGGCCGACGGCGTCGATCTCGTCGATAAAGATGATGCAGGGTGCATTTTTCTTGGCGGTATCGAACAGATCCCGCACGCGCGCAGCGCCCATGCCCACAAACATCTCCACAAAATCCGAACCGGTGATGCTAAAGAAGGGGATGCGCGCCTCGCCGGCCACTGCCTTTGCCAGCAGCGTCTTTCCGCAGCCGGGCGGGCCCACCAGCAGCACGCCCTTTGGAATGCGCGCGCCAAACTTTGTAAACTTCTGGGGATCCCGCAAGAACTCCACAACTTCCTGAAGCTCCGCCTTTTCCTCATCCGCTCCGGCGACATCGTTAAATGTCTTATTGACTTCCTCTCCCATAACCATCTTGGCCTTGCTTTTTCCAAAGCCCATGGTCTTGCTGCCGTCTTTTGTCTGCCGGAACATAAAGAAGATCGCCCCCACCATGAGAAGCGTCATGATGAGCTCGGGCAGCAGCTGCACAAAAATGCTGGGCTGCGGCTTTGGCTCATAGGCAATCTCTATGCCGATATCCGTGCCCTTATCCACGCCAAGAATCGCCTTGACATCCGCATCAAACTGCTCCACGGAAGGCAGGTAGATATAGTAATCGTATTTATTTGGGAAATCATCTTCGCTTATGGTGGTATCCTTGCGCAGCGCCACCGCCTCGTTTTCCGAGATGGTGATTTTGCTTATCTCCTCATTTTGTATTTTGGAAAGCAGCTGGCTATATTCTATCGTTTCCCCCGTGCTTACAGAATACCCGCCCATGGACTGGGCGATGAGAAAAATAGCAAGTAAAATTAAAACATATAAGAGCGGCCCTCGTAGAAAACTGTTTTTCTTCTTCAATTATCTCTCCTCCTGCGAATAAAGCGGCGCTATTCGTAGATCTCCTTTTTCAGCGTGCCCACGAATTTCAGATTGCGGTATTTTCCCGCATAATCAAGCCCATAGCCCACGAGAAATTCATCCGGCACTTCAAAGCCAACATAATCCGCCTTCATCTGCACCGTGCGGCGCGAAGGCTTATCCAAAAGGCAGCATATGCGCACCTCGGCAGCGCCCCGGTCCCGCAGCAGCTGCGTCAGGCTCTTAAGCGTATTGCCCGAATCGATAATATCCTCGATGACAAGCACATGGCGCCCGGCAATATCCGCCTCCAGGTCGTAGAGTATGCGCACCCTGCCGCTGCTCTTTGTGCCGCTGCCATAGCTGGAAACACGGATAAAGTTCATCTCCAGGGGGATATCCATCTCCATCAGAAGGTCGATATAAAACACGGCCGCGCCATTTAACACGCAGACCATCACCAGGTCTTTTCCCTCGTAATCCCGCTCTATCTGAGCGGCCAGCTGGCACACGCGCGCATGGAGCTGCTCCCTGGAAAGCAGCACGCGCTCGATATCATCAATCATCCTTTTTTGCACTTTCTTCTCCCGTGTTATAGGTATAGGATATTTTGCAGATTCTCCTGCTCTCCCGGCGCACCTTTACATGTTCGCTCAGCACATGCCCCACAATCCACAGAATCTCGCTGTCCCTGGCAAGAAGGGGCATGCTGCTCCGCATTTCCCGGGGGATTTTTTCATCTATCATCCAGTCCTTGAGCTTTTTTGTGCCTTCCATGCCAAAAGGGGTGAGGTAATCGCCGCTTCTTCTTGTGCGAAGCACAGCGCCTTTTAGCGCATCCATATCCGCATACTGCAC
>USII01000186.1 GCA_900554725.1 uncultured Eubacteriales bacterium | reverse complement strand
GTTATTCCCCTGATTTGCTCATTTGTGATATAATGTTTTACTATGACAGAGCGGCTCTAAAGGAGAGGTTCCCAATGAAGGATTTGCAGGAAAGCGTTTTGAAAGCATATCAGAAGCACTATCCGGATCTGCTAAGATATGCCCTTTCCATCTTAAAAGATAAGCATGCTGCAGAGGAAGTTGTGCAGGAGCTTTGCGTCAAAATTCTGGAGCGTAGGGATCTCTTTGAGAGCATTGCGCCAGGAAGCCGCCGCGCCTATTTTACAAAGGCAATTTATCACGCAAGCCTGAACTACCGCAAAGCGCAAAACCGATTTGTTGCCCTTGATCCGGATTACAGCGATAGCGCCCGCTCTTTTGAAGATAAAGATCTGCTCGGCATAGAGGCGCGGGAGCTTTTTATGCAGCTGACGGCGGATTGGCCGGAAGAGATGCGCACGGCCTTTATTGCCCATGTTGTGGAAGGTGTTCCGCTCAAGGATATTGCGGAGCAAATGGGCATTAAGCCAAATACGCTCACCAAGAGAATCAATCGCTTGAGAAAGAAGTTCTGCCTGAATTTGCTCTTCTTTATATTGTTACATATGCTTTACGATTAATCTGTCACTTTTAAAATAGCACTGTGTCTATTATATAACTGGATTCCCTTTTGGTTTTTGCAAAGCAGGAGGACCGCCCATGAAACTGCGCAAACTTAAAAAATTGATATACCACCATACCGATCTGTTTTTCGCAGAGGACGGCGAGGCTTATGCAAGGAGTGCGGCTGCCGCACAAAAGCTCATCGATCTTGGCCGCTGCGCCAGCTTTGCAGATACTCTGCGGCGCGCCATGCTCCGGGCAGAGATGTCTGAACAGACCAGAGCCATGGCCGCGCGCTTTCTAAAAAGGGCAGAGAAAAAAGAGCGCCGGCGGCAGCCAAAGGCTGTGGCCATAAGGAGAAGCGCCATCGCCGCGATTGCGCTGCTGCTCTTCTCCTTTTTCACCCTGGTTCCCCAGGGCAGGGCGCTGGCCAAAGCATTTGTCGATTGGATTTTCTCTTTCTTTCACGATGGCGTTATCATCGAAAGCAGGGAAAGTGAAGCTCCTTCCGATGACTTTATTGTCGACTCAGACACTTTTTTGCCTGCGGAAAATGTCCAGAAAGATTCCAGGAATCGTTCGGTTACCTACACCTACTCCTCTATTTCCGAGTTTGTAGAAGCCACCGGCAGAAACCCCGTCATACTGAACCATCCGGATGCAGAGCTGGCCGAACTCGTATACCATGTGCATGAGGGCATCGGCATATACAGCCTTTCTTCCGTATATTATTGCCATGGCCAGAGATTTTTCATAAACCAGACGCAAAACGATTCCGCCACATTCACCGCCTACTATGCAGATGCTGAAAGCTATTTCTACAAAAAGTACGGGGAACGCGAGATCCTCTGCTTTGTGGATACCCGGGATAATACGGCAAACGGATTGCTCCTTCTGGAGAACAGCACCGTGATCATCACCACTGCCAACCACCCCGATACCTGGGCGCTCTTTGACTATCTGGCTCCCTATCAGCCTTAAGGCATTGCCTTTCTGCCCGCTCCTAAAGAAGGCCGGCGCTGGGCGCCGGCCTTCTTTTTTCTCCCCTTCCCAGCCGCCCAACAGGGGCTCGGTCACAAATCCGCCGCCCTTCTGCCCCGGGCTTTGCGCAATAAAAATGGGCCTTGCGCGTTTGCGCAAGGCCCGACCTCTGGTTTTATTTTAATAGCGCTTCGGTTGAAAGGGTTGCCATTGAGAGAGCCGAAGCCCTATGACCAGACGATTCTTTTGCTGGGCGCAGATGCAGCGCCCGCTCCAACGATCCTCAAACAGGGTTCCTCTTACACATCAAAGTCTCTGTATAATCCATCTGTGGTCCCATTATATGTCACATAGCCGCGCACCGTATATTCTCCGGGAGAGAGGGTAAGGTTTCTTGTTTCTGCTATAGCTGAATAGCTTGCATCGCTTGCGGCATAGGCGAGCTGGGTATTGCCCTGATACAGAAAGACGCTGACAGAGAGGAGGATATTATCCCCTGAAGCCCTCGCCCAGGCATAGTATGTGGAACCGCTCACTTTGTTAAGGCCGCAACTAAGGGAAACGCTTGCCTTGGGCTCTATGATATTTCCCTGCTCGTCCACCGTGAGGGTATATTCAAACGCCTCCGCCGGCGCCGCAGAAACAGTCCCCATCGTCATCGCCATCAGACATGCTACCGCAAGCAGCAGCGCTATAAACTTTCTTTTCATTGCACATTTCCTCCATTTCCTTATTTCGGTTCTTCCTGTATATTGGACAAAATGTATCAATAAAAAGTGACATCAATTTTGTAAATTCTTGTATTTTTTTGTAATATATGGAATTTTCAGGAGGAATTTTGCCATTTCCCCGCCAAATAGAAGGCGCCGGAAGGGAATTGCCCGGGCCTCTTCCTTTTGTTTTGCAGCGGCCCTATTCGGGCGCGCGCTGCGCCTTTAAGGCTTCCTCAAAGCTGGCAAAAGCGCTCCCTTTCCTCCTCCTCTTCGGGAAAAGTTTTGATGAGGTTTGCCGTCATATCTAAAGATTCTTTTCGCTGATTGGTCGATAGATGGGAAATCGCCCTGGTAAGC
>USII01000185.1 GCA_900554725.1 uncultured Eubacteriales bacterium | reverse complement strand
GATCTACACTAGATCGCTCGTCGGCAGCGTCAGATGTGTATAAGAGACAGTGCCATGACTTCCTGGGGAGTGCCCATACAGACAACCTCTCCGCCATGCACGCCTGCACCCGGCCCAATATCCAAAATATAGTCGGAGGCCATCATCGTTTCCTCATCGTGCTCTACAACGAGCAGCGTATTGCCCAGATCCCGAAGATTTTTCAGCGTGGCGAGCAGCTTGGCGTTATCCCTCTGATGCAGGCCAATGCTTGGTTCATCCAGAATATAAAGCACGCCAACCAGGCCCGAGCCAATTTGCGTTGCCAGGCGGATACGCTGTGCTTCGCCGCCGGAAAGCGTGCTTGCAGAGCGAGAAAGAGTCAGGTAGCCAAGGCCGACATCTATCAAAAAGTCCAACCGGGCATTGAGTTCCTTCAGCACCCGGTCGGCCACTGCCCGCTGTTTCTGATTTAAAACCAGGTTGTTCAGGAATTCCTTGGCGCGGAAGATAGACATATCCGAAAGCTCGGCAATATTGACACCGTTAATTTTTACAGCCAGCGTTTCGGGGCGGTAACGCTTACCGCCACAGGCATGGCAGGGCATCTCATACATGTATTGGCGGATCTCAGCCTTCATGCCCTCGGAAGAAGTTTCGTTGAAACGGCGCTCCAGGTTTGGGATAATGCCCTCGAAAGTGCGATTATAGTGGGAAACTTCCCTGTCGTTGCGGTATTCCATGGGGATGACTTCTTCACCGGACCCATAGAGAACGATTTGGCGCGCCTTTTGGGGCAAATCTTTCCAAGGGGTATCCACAGAAAAGCCATAGTGTTTTGCCACCGAGGCGATGCGTTGCCCGTTCCATTTGTCCCAGGCCGAAAGATTCCAACCCGAAACCCGCACAGCCCCCTGGGCAATGGAAAGATTTTCATCCTGAACGATGGTGCTTTCATCGATTTTTAAGATGACCCCGAGACCCGTGCAATCCGGGCAGGCACCGAAGGGGCTGTTGAAGGAGAACATGCGCGGAGAGATTTCCTCGATGCTGATGCCGCAATCCGGGCAGGCGTAGTTTTCGCTGAAAAGCATTTCCTTGCCGCTATCTGCATCCTGCACGATAACCAGACCACCCGAGAGCTTGAGCGCCGTTTCCAGGGAATCCGAAAGGCGGCGGCGCACATCTTCGCGCAGGCGAATGCGGTCCACCACGACTTCGATGGTATGCTTGTTATTCTTTACAAGAGAAATTTCCTCTTCCAGAAGGTGCATCTGCCCATCCACGCGAACACGGGCAAAGCCGCTCTTTTCAAGGTCTGAAAAGATTTTCTTGTGCTCGCCCTTCTTTGAGCGAACGACGGGGGAGAGAATATTGAGCCGCGCCCCTTCCGGAAGCTGGAAAACCTGTTCGATCATCTGGTCCACGCTCTGGCGCTCGATGGGCTTCCCGCATTTTGTGCAGTGGGGAACGCCCGCCCGAGCATATAGAATGCGCAGGTAGTCCTGAATTTCGGTAACCGTGCCGACGGTGGAGCGAGGGTTTCTGCTGGTGGTTTTCTGGTCTATGGAAATGGCAGGGGAAAGGCCTGTAATATAATCCACATTCGGCTTTTCCATTTGCCCCAGGAACTGGCGGGCATAGGAGGAAAGGGATTCCACATACCTGCGCTGCCCTTCGGCATAGACTGTATCAAAAGCCAAAGAGGACTTGCCGCTGCCGGATAATCCAGTGATGACAATAAGCTTATTCCTTGGCAGATCTACATTGACATTTTTTAAATTGTGCTCTTTTGCACCGCGTATGCTGATCATATCTTCCACTGCTGTTTACCTCTTATAGTTCGCCTTTAAGCTTTTTTATGCGATCTCGAAGTGCCGCGGCAATTTCGAAATCCAGTTCTGCGGCGGCCTCTTTCATCTGTTTTTCCAGGAGTTTAATATTCTTTTCATTCCGGTTAATTTCCCGGATATCCACCGTCTGGCTGGCAACTTCTTCTGTCAGATCGATCTTTTCGTTTACCTCTTTTTTGACAGATTGCGGCGTGATACCATGCGCCTTATTATAGGCCTTCTGCAGGGCACGGCGGCGCTCGGTTTCATCCACGGCCTTTTTGATGGATCCAGTGATGGTATCCGCATAGAGGATGACGCGCCCCTCGGCGTTTCTCGCTGCCCGGCCGATGGTTTGGATAAGCGAGGTTTCGTTGCGAAGAAAGCCCTCTTTATCTGCATCCAAAATGGCCACCAGGGCAACTTCCGGGATATCCAGCCCCTCCCGCAATAGGTTGATGCCTACAAGCACATCAAATTCGCCAAGGCGCAGCTCCCTTACGATATCGATGCGCTCCATCGTATCGATATCCGAGTGCATGTATTTTACCCGTACACCCATTTCGCTGTAATAATCCGTAAGGCGCTCGGCTAATTTTTTGGTGAGCGTGGTTACGAGCACGCGGAATCCCTTTTTTACCACTTTGTTGATCTCGGCCAAAAGGTCGTCCAGCTGATTTTCCACAGGGCGGATGATAACTTCAGGGTCCAGCAGCCCCGTCGGGCGCACAATCTGCTCCACAATAGCCCCTTTGGCCAAGTTCCTTTCGTACTCCGCTGGCGTGGCGGAAAGATAGATTGCCTGGCCTATGCGCTGGTTGAATT
>USII01000184.1 GCA_900554725.1 uncultured Eubacteriales bacterium | reverse complement strand
ATTTTTATCCTTGAAGGCTTTTCCGCCAGTCCGGCCATTGGAAGGCCTTGCAAATATGGCATTTATCCTCTCATCTGCTTTGTAATTTTTAAACAGGATAAAAACTATGGAAATCAGCGCAATTGCCACGACAGCCCATAAAATAATCCTCCACATCCGCTTTTCCTCTTTTCATTGCGCGTTCTCCCTTTTTTATTATAAAATGCATTTTGTAGATAATATAATATTGCTTTTCATCTTTATAATCTATATTTACGAAATGATGCTGTGTCGATCGATAAATTCCAAATTCAGCGCAATGTTTACACCCCTTCTTGAAAACATTTAGCAGAAATATCTTTTATAGTTTTTTTCTCGTGCTCCAGCATCTGCACAATTCTGCCTTTTTCGCCCAAAGCGATTGCAGTGTGGCCATCCTATCAGTGCCCAAATGTGGCTACCCACAAAAATTTCCCGACTCTGCCGCAAAAAAAGAAGCAGCGATACGCTGCTTCTTTTTCCCTATTATTTATTGTGCTTTAATTGCCTTCGGGGGCTTCCTGCCCTGTTCCACCTTCAGGCGTTTCCTGCTCTGTTTCGCCTCCAGGCGCCTGTTCGCCTTCTCCTGTGCCCGTCCCCGTGCTGGGCGTGGGTTCTGCGCTGGGAGATGTCGCGCTGGGCGTAGGCGCAATGCTGGGGGCGGTGCTGGGCGCAACACTGGGGTTAACTGCCGGAACAGCTGCCGTTCCCACTACTTTTTCTCCCTGAACCGCATTATAGGTGGAGTTGGCGAGAAATTCCTTCTTCACAAATTCGCCATCCTTATAGTAAAGCTTATAGGATGCATATTTGGATCCATTTTTCCCCTGGCGAACAATTTGCTCATAGCCCGTAGGCTTGGAGCTATCTTTTGTCACCTTCATTTCCTTGGGTGCAATCGAGCCGATATAATCAGAGGAAAGGCGAATCTCGTTATACTCTTCAGGCCACGCTTCCCCGTAGATCTCAATATGCACTTTCTTTCCTTCTGCAGAGGCCAGAATATAGATATCCGAATTCGTATTGTTTTTCCAGGTGAAGTCGATAGTGCCGGTATTGATGGTAGCATCCAGCCCCGGATCAACATAGTCAACTTTGCTCGAGTGATTCCTGCGGTATACGATCTCCAGATCCGCCATCACAACTGCATCGTACAGCGTTGTAGAAACCTGGCATACGCCACCGCCCGCCTGCATTTCACGGTCTGCACCACCATTGATGATCGCAGGGGCAGGTTTCCAGCCATTTTTGTAGCTTCTCGGGCCGATGGTGTCGTTCATGGAGAATGTTTCCCCCGGCTTTACGATAACGCCGTTTATGGCATTGGTTGCCCGCGTCACATTAAATGCGCGATTGGAATTGCTGGAGGCAAAGGAAGTTTCAAATACAGAGCGCCGCACAATCTTGCCCTCAATATCCGCAAGTTTTACTTCCGCCTGGGTTTCCTCTACCGGCGCCTGCACAACAATGCTCTTTCCAAGCTCAAACTCTTCCCTCAGGGTTTCGATCAGCGCCTGTTCATTGAGCTTTACGCCCGCCACATCTGCAATATAGGTGATTTCTCCACCCTCCATTCGGAATGTGGCATTCTGCGGCTCCTGGTTAATTTCCGCTGCCAGCGCCGCAACATACTCCTGCGCCTTCTCATCATCCCACTGAACCGGAATGGGAAAATCCTTTCCATTGTTCTTAATCTCCTCTGCCGCGGCCATGACCTGCTCATAATCGCCATCCGGCACGGGGCGGAGCGCCTGGTTCAGTGCTTCTTCAAAATCCAGCGTAATGCCTGCCGTTGCCGGGGCAAAGGGATAGCTTTTATCCTGATAGGTGATCTTGACATCCAGCGTATTTTTCAGCTTTGTATTAAAATAAAGCAGCTCAGAGCGCGCCTCTTCCATCGTCATGCCGGAAACATCAATCCCGCCTATCGTCACTCCGGGCAGAAAAACATCCGTCTGCACAATCGAAAGGCGCTCCTGCTCCTGCTGTTTGCGCTCTATGTTTTTTGTATGCGCAAAGCTGATAAGGAAAATGCCGCCGGCCACCACTGCTGCAATGGCAATACAAAGCAACGCAATGATCGCCTTCTTTTTATCCTTGCCCTTGCTGCCTTTATCCGGATTTGAAACCTCTTTTGGCATTTGCCCCAGGCCAGGCGCCTGTTCCTGATTGGCCGGCTCCTTACCACCCGGCTCTAGGTTCGCATTGTTGCCCTCTACCACTTTCTTTTCCTTTTCCATGCCCAAACTCCTAACGCATATCGAACATCACATCATTTTTATTATAGTTCGTCAATTTTATAGGCGCAATACACGGAGGTATCGGTTTTGCAAACAATTCGCCATTTTTCGATACCACTATCATATAGGCCTGTTACACGCGGTTTTGTTCCCTGCCTTCCAGATACGCCCGCACATTGGAAACCGCAGTTTCTGCCAGACGGCGGCGCGTTTCCAGCGGCGCCCAGGCAAGGTGCGGCGTCACAATTGCTCTTTCGTGGCGAAGCAGGCGATTCCCCTTTTGCGGTGGCTCTTGCGCCATAACATCTGCCAGATAATAGGAAATTTGCCCCTGCTCCAAGGCCGAAAGCACATCCTCTTCCACCACAATTTTGCCGCTGGCGCAGTTTAGAAG
>USII01000183.1 GCA_900554725.1 uncultured Eubacteriales bacterium | reverse complement strand
TTCTTCAGCGCTCTTTTCAAAAACCACTTCCCCAAAACCTTTTTGGAACATTGGGTAATAAGTTGCCTGATCTTCTGCCTGTGGAAGCGGGCGCAGCGTACCATCCAGCATCTTTTGCAGCGTGCGTTTGAGCGTTTTCGCTCCAAGGCGCGAAAGTTTTTCCCGCAGCGAGCCACCCGTATCTTCAGGCGCAATGGCAATTTCATCCTGCTCCAGAATATCCCCGGCATCCAGCTCATACACCGTGCACATGGTTGTAATTCCCGTTATTTTTTCCCCTCTTATAATCGCCTGCTCAATCGGCGCCGCACCTCTGTATTTTGGGAGCAGGGAGGCATGCACATTGATGCAGCCAAGCGGCAGGCTCGCCAGCAACTTTCTGGATAAAATCTGTCCGAAAGCCACAGTAATGGCAAGATCGGGCGCCAGCTCTTCCAATGTCTGCATGCCATCCCTTGAAATGCGCTCAAACTGGAAAACAGGAACTCCCTCCTGCTGGGCATATAATTTGACAGGCGGGCAAACCAGTTTATGCCCCCTGCCCTTTGGCCGATCGGGCTGAGTAAATACCCCGCAGACCCGATAACCCTCTTCCAACAACATTTTCAGCGAAGGCACCGCAAATTCCGGCGTCCCCAGAAAAGCGATCCGCAGCTCGCCCTTAGCCTTCATGCTCTTCCTCCAGGATTTCTTCCGTCATAATATCGATAAAAAGCCTGCCCTCCAGATGGTCTATCTCATGGCAGAAAGCTCGCGCCAACAGCCCTTCTCCTTCATAGGTGCAGAGCTTCCCGTTGCGATTTAATGCCCTTACTTTTACATAGTTTGGCCGGGTGACCATCCCCCAGCGGCCCGCACAAGAAAGGCAGCCTTCTTCGCCCGTCTGCTCGCCAGAGGATTCGACGATTTCCGGATTTATGAGCTCTATCGGCCCATCTCCCACATCAATCACGACGACGCGGCGCAATACACCCACCTGCGGCGCCGCCAGGCCAACTCCATCCGCGCTTGCTAGCGTTTCTTTCATATCATCTAAGAGCTGTAAAATCCGACCGGTAATTTTCTCTACTTCTCTACTTTTCTTCCTCAGCGTTTCATTTGGTTCCTGAATGATATTTCGAAGTGCCATTTTTTCTCCTTTTAATTTACATCATAGGGATCGACATCAAAGCTTACTAGAACGCCTTCTTTCTTTACCGCATCCCAGATGCTCCAAAGTGCCTGCTGCACACTGGCCGTGTTTTTCCCTGTTTTCATTTTTAGCAAAATATGATAGCGCGCCTTTCCCTCTAACTTTGCGACTGGAGCTGGTTTTGCTACAAACAAAATTATATCAGATTTATACTTTTCCAGCACATCTTTTAGCATTTTCTCCGCTTTTTCGCATACTTTTTTGGCCCGCTCTTCCTCCTTATGTACAAATACCAGGCGAAACATTCTGGAAAAGGGAGGCCGAAGCGCATTTTTGCGGAAGCGAATCTCCTGCCTGTAAAATCCTTCATAGTCGTGCTGAGCGGCATACTGGATGGCATAGTGCTCTGGGTTGTAGGTCTGCACCACAACTCTTCCCGGGTGCACCCGCCCCGCACGCCCTCCTACCTGCTCAATCATGGAAAAAGTCCGCTCTTCTTGCCGGAAATCTCCAGTTGTAAGCATAGTATCTGCGGCCAGTACTGCCGCCAGCGTCACTCCCGGGAAATCCAGACCGCGGGAGATCATCTGCGTCCCCACAAGAAAATCCGCTTCCCCCTTTTGGAAGCTTTCGAAAATCAGACGGTGCGCATCCTTTTTGCGAGTTGTATCATAATCCATCCTGAGCACGCGCGCCTCTGGAAATAGGCGCCGAATCTCCTCTTCAACGCGCTCCGTTCCAGTTCCGGCAAGCTTATAGAACGGCTCTCCACAATTTGGGCAGGCCCGCTCAAGCGGAAACTTTCTGCCGCAGTAATGGCAATGCAACATTCCGTCGTTTTTATGGTATTTCAGTGGAACATCGCAATGAGAGCACATGCGCGCATGCCCACAAGCCGGGCATAGAATGCTGCTCGCATATCCCCGCCGGTTTAGAAACAGGATGCCCTGCTCCCTTTTTTGCAGAACATCGGCGATCTCCTGCTGCAGCTTTGTGCTCAAAACACTGCGGTTTCCCCGCAGAAATTCCCGTTTCATATCCACAATCGAAATAGACGGCATTGGCCTATCTGCCACGCGGTGCGGCAGGCGGATGAGCTTATAAATTCCCATCTCCGCCTTCGCATAATCCTCCACGAGAGGCGTCGCACTTGCAAGCACAACACTTGCACCGCTGATTGCTGCGCGCATTTTCGCGATTTCTGCAGCGTGATAAGGCGGGAAATTTTCCGCCTTATAGCTTGGCTCGTGCTCCTCATCCAAAATGACAAGCCCAAGATTTTCCAAAGGCATAAAAATTGCGGATCTCGCCCCCAATATAATATGTGCCTGGCCTTCCCGCAGCCTTCGCCATTCATCAAAACGCTCCCCATCCGATAATCCGCTATGAAACACGGCAATATCCCCTGGAAAATGCCGGGAAAATTCCCTCAAAATTTGAGGCGTGAGAGAAATTTCGGGCACCAAAACAATTGCAGATTTTCCAAGCTCTCTGGCTCTTCGCACACAGGCGATATAGACT
>USII01000182.1 GCA_900554725.1 uncultured Eubacteriales bacterium | reverse complement strand
GATCGCTCGTCGGCAGCGTCAGATGTGTATAAGAGACAGGGGCGGGAATACCCCATGGATTTGCCCTCGATAAATTCGCGCGCCTGGGCGATGGAAGCGGCTTTTTTCATCGCCTCATCGGAGATGGATTCATCCGAAAATTTGATGTTGGATTCGATTGTGCCCGAGAACAGGAGCCCTTTTTGCGGCACAAAGCCGATGCACTCGCGCAGGTTCTGAAGTTTTTGCTCGCGCACATCCACACCGCCCACCAGAACCTGGCCGCCAGTTGCATCGTAGAGGCGGGGGATGAGGTTGATCAGCGTGGATTTGCCGCTGCCTGTGCTGCCGATAATGGCGGTTGTCTGTCCCGGACGGGCGACAAAGCTGATATGCTCCAACACATCCTCATCGCTGCCAGGGTAATGGAAACAAACATCCCGAAATTCCACAACGCCTCTTTCACTCTGCTTTATGGGCTGCGCGTTTTCCGGCTCCTGAATAGAGGGTTCGCACTCCAAAACTTCGCTGATGCGCTCTGCGGATACGCTTGCCCTTGGCAGCAGGATGGAGACCATGGTGATCATCAAAAATGCCATGATAACCTGCATGGTATATTGAATAAACGCCATCATATCGCCTACTTGAAGCGTTCCTGCATCGATGCTGTGCCCGCCATTCCAGACAATGAGCAGCGTGATGGCATTCATCAAAAGCATCATGAGCGGCATCATAAGGGCCATGGTGCGGTTGATAAACAGGCCGTTTTTCATGAGATCTTTATTGGCTTTATCAAATCGTTTTTCCTCATGCTTATGCGTGCCAAAGGCGCGGATGACGCTAAGGCCTGTGAGAATTTCCCGGGATACGAGGTTGAGCTTATCTACAAGCTTCTGCATTCCCTTGAATTTGGGCATGGCAACGGCGAAGATTGTGCCCATGACGAGGGAGATTGCGCCCACGGCGACGGCGATGATCCACGCCATGTCCGAGCTTGTGTGAAACACTTTGATGATGCCCCCTGCGCCGATAATTGGGGCATAGAATACGATGCGCAGCAGCATGACGATCGCCATCGTGACATTCGTGACATCGTTGGTAGTGCGCGTGATGAGGGATGCTGTGGAGAATTGCTCGATATCCTGGTTGGCAAAGGAGAGCACCTTGCGGTAGACATTTTCCCGCAGATCCCGGCCGACGCCTGCTGCAATGAGGGCGGCAAGATAGCATACGGCAATGGTGCAGGACATGGAGACCAGCGCAAGGCCGAGCATCTTTGCACCTGCCACAAGGATATAATTGTTGGAAAGTTTTGCAAGATCGACCCCAAGGCGCTCATACTCGCTTTTTACAAACTGCACTCCCACTTGGGAGAGGATAGTATCTGGAAGCTGAGAAAGGGTATCATAGGCCTGTGCTAGAAAAGCTTGCTTCTCCTCTTCCCCGAGAGAGGAGAAAAGCTGTTGCAGGCTAACGCCTTCGGGTAGGCCGAGCTCTCCGCCGAGAAGCTCGGCATATGATGCATCTTCGCTCATATCACCGGATAAGACCATGCACAAAAGCATGGGCTGCGCAAGCCGGGATTCCAGGAAGAGGCGCTGCTCTTCGCTGAGATCGCCCAGCTGGTAGAATTCATCGGGTTCAATGTTCTGCATTGCACTTGGAAGCGCAGAGGGATCGCTGCTAAGCATATATGCGGAGAGGAGATCCACATCCTCCGCGGGAAGGCAGGAGGCGAGCAGGGCATAAGTTTGTGTGCTGAGAACCTCTGGCGCAGAACTTTCAATGCCGCTCTGCTGAATGCCGATATTGACGATATCAGATGTATAGGAGGGCAGGGCAAGATCGCAAAAGGCCCCTACGATAAGCAGCGCCAATACAATGAGCATGGGCAGCAAATATCGCTTGGAAAATTTTAGCAGTTTAAACATTTCTAACTCCTTTCTTGTGAAAACACTGTGCAAGCCGGGCCTATTCTTTTGGCGCTTCCTCGGTGCGCTCTTGAATCAGGCTATCGCGGATTTTTCCAAGAAGTGCCGCCAGCGATGCGCGCTCCTCCTCGGTCAGCGTATTGGTAAGCTGGCGGTTAAGCCGGGCAAAAGTTTCGTCCACAGTTTTTATGATTTGTGCGCTTTTGCCCGTCAGAAAAACCATGCTCTTCCTTTTATCTTCGCCTTTCTCTCGGTAGACATACCCCGCTTCCTCCAGGCGGTTTAAGGAGATGGCAACTGTGGAAGGCGCGATATACAGCCTCTTTGCCAAATCGGACTGGGTGATGCCGGGATTTTGCCGAAGAATATGCAGCAAATCTGCCTGGGCGGGATGGATATGAAGCTCATGGAATTTCGGATAGGCGCTGGAAAAGCTCAGTTTCATAATCTGAGCCAAAAGCCGGTAAATCTCATGCGCTTTTTTTGACATATTATCACATCCTGTTCATAAAATTGTTAGGCGGCTAATGTTAGCTGCCTAACAAATTATAATTGCCTTTATCCCTGCTGTCAATTATGGCAAGCGAGGATCACAAATTGTTTACAAATCTTGAAAGCGATGGATTTGCCAAGAAATTTCTGCTATCATAAAAACGGCATAACCAGGAGGAAACATGAGAAAAATAGTGATATTGGATGAGGAAGGTTTGGGCGGCGAAGAACTTGGATTTGATGCGCTTTTGGCGTTTGGAAAAGTGGAGCGGCATAAAAATACGCGGCCGGAACAGAGAGTGGAGCGCATAAAGG
>USII01000181.1 GCA_900554725.1 uncultured Eubacteriales bacterium | reverse complement strand
CCGTCTGCGTGACCCGCACCTTGGCCTTGCCTGCATCCTTTATGATATAGGCCGAAAGGGTATCCTGGCGCCTGGGCCTTCCGCATACCACTGCCTTATAGAACTTGCGCACGCGCCGCTGGGCGAACGCCTCCACCATTGCTTCATACATCTCCTGGTTTTTTGCCACCAGCACCAGGCCGCCCGTATAGTGATCCAGCCTATGGCAGACAAAGGGCATGCGCTGAAAACGCGGATCATAATCGCCATTTTCCTTCATATATTCCTCTGCCACGGAGAGCAGCGTCGGCTTGCCATCCGGCTTATCCTCCATGCACGAAAGGCCCGGCGGCTTATTGAAAATGAGCAATCCCTCGTCCTCATAAAGGAGACCGACATCCGGCAGATAGTCCTTATACTGCTTTTCCACATAGAGATCCAAAATATCGCCCTCGCAAAGGGCAATATCTTTTCTGACGCGCGTTCCGTTCACCCGCACGCACCCCTTGCGCAAAAGCGCATCGGCCTCGCTCTTTTTCATAGCCGCAAGCATATCTCGCATGCAGCTCTTTACGCTCTTTCCATCCTGCCCCTTTGGCACTACCAACTGTATCATATATCCATCAGCTTCTTTGCACAATTTTCTCCGCATTTGGAAGGGAAAACCGCATCTTCCTTTTTCAACACCATCAGCACATGCGGGGCCCCCTCCTCCAAAAAGGGTTCACCCTGCACCTGAAAGCCATAGCGCTCGTAAAAGCCCTGGGCCTGCTGCTGCGCATGCAGGTAAATTTCCCGGGCAAAATCAAAGCCGCGCAGAATCATCATTCGCATCATGAGATCTCCAATCGCCTGGCCACGGTATTCCCTTAAAACGCAGATCCTTCCTATAAATAACTTTGCGCCATCGAAGTAAAGGCGCCCAGTTGCCACAGGTTTTTCGCCATCGCGCATGAGAATATGCATTGCCTGGCTATCGAATGCATCCCGATCCGCCTCCTCTGCAAACCCCTGCTCCTTTGTAAAAACCTCCTGGCGGATTTCAAAAGCGGGGGAAATGTCCTCCCCGCGCCCAAGCCATACTCCTGTAATCATCTGTCATGCACCCCATCTATTCATCTTCCCTAAAATCCACTTCCAGGTATTTTGTCTGCTCGCCTTTCCACATGACGCTGATCGTCCCCGTTGGGCCGGAGCGCTGCTTTGCAATGATGATGCTGGCATCCCCTTTATGCTGTTCGTCCTCTGAATAATAGTCCTCCCGGTGCAGGAAGAGCACCACATCGGCATCCTGCTCGATTGCTCCTGACTCCCGCAAATCCGAAAGCATGGGTCGCTTATTTTCCCGCTTCTCGGTTGCGCGGGAAAGCTGGGAAAGCAGCACAATGGGCACCTGCAATTCTTTTGCCGCCACTTTGAGCGAGCGGGTAATGCGCGAAATCTCCTGCTGGCGGTTTTCCGCGCGCCACTCTCCGCGCCCCCCCATATCCATCAGCTGCAAATAGTCTATCACAACAAGCCCCAGTTCTCCCACCTGCTGGCGCAGACGGCGAAGTTTTGCCATGATCTCCGTCGGCCCGATTACGGCTGTATCGTCGATATAAATAGGCGCCCCTTCCAGCGGAACCATGGCATCCGCCAGGCTGTAAAAATCCTTTTCAGCCAGCGCCCCTGTGCGCGCATTCTGGGAATCCACCTGCGCGCCCGCGCAAAGCAGCCGCATACCCAGCTGATCGCGGCTCATCTCCAGCGAGAAGATTGCAACCACCCGCCCTTCCCGCACGGCCACATGCTCGGCAATGTTGAGGGCAAAGCTGGTTTTTCCCATGCCCGGGCGGCCCGCCACCACAATCAGCTGGCCGGGCTGCAGGCCGGATAGCTTCTTATCCATCAAGGGAAAGCCTGTTGCCACACCCATCAGGCCGTTTTTGGCCTTGGCGGCCTTGGAGATGAGCTCATAGCTCTCCATAAGGGCTGTCCGCACATGGACAAGGCTGCGCTCCATCTGTTCATCTGCAATTTTATAGATGAGATCGGAAGCGATATTAAGCACCTCTGAAGCCGGCGATTCCCCCTTATAGCTGAGATCCGCAATCTCCGCACAGGCGGCGATCAGCCGCCGCAGCCTGCTCTTTTCCTTTATGATGCCGATATAGACATCGATATTGCGGGTGGAGGGCACAGCCTGCGTCAAATCCGAAAGATATGTCATCTCCTCCAGGCTCAGAGGGGCGCCCTGCTCCATGCGCTCTGTCACTGTAACCAGATCGACCGGCTTAGAGAGTGCAGAAAGATCGTGCATCGCGCGCCAGATGCGCCGATGGCTTTCCATATAAAAATCCTCTTCCCTAAGCTTTTCCATTGCAGCAAGTACGCAGTTTTCGCTTAGCAGCATCGCACCCAGCACAGATTGTTCGGCCTCCATGCTGCTGGGCGGGACCCGCCGAATCACTTCCGGCATTTTTTCCTCCTTACGCCTTTACAACTTCCACCTTTATTTTGGCGGAAACCTCGGCATATACCTTTACCGTAACATCATAGGTTCCAAGCTCTTTGATTCCGCCGGAAAGGGCAATTTTCTTCTTATCCACTTCGATGCCCAGCGCCTCCCGGATAGCCTCTGCCACTTCCGCCGCCGTCACTGCGCCGAAGAGCCGCGTCCCTTCCCCGCACTTTGCCTTCACCTGGATTTTCTTATCCGAAAGTTTTTCCGCCAGCGCCAGCGCTTCGGCCTTTTCCACAAC
>USII01000180.1 GCA_900554725.1 uncultured Eubacteriales bacterium | reverse complement strand
TATCAGCCGCATTGATGACAAAAACAATCTCCGCCTGATCTTTTAGCTGAAGCAGCATTTTCACCTTGCTATCCGGTGCAAAACCGGGGAGAACCCGGGAAGCATGGTAATCGTCAAACAGTTTTCCGCCAAATTCCAGATAGAGCTTTCCGCCAAATTCGGCAATCCTCTTTCGAATCTGCTCAGACTGCAAGTGCAGATACTTTTCATTATCAAATCCAATTTCTTTCATATTTTGCCCTACCATATCTGCGCCGCACGGCCTTTGCATCCCCTATGCCCCCAAGCGCGCATTTTTATTATATCCGTGTCACAAGATTTCCCGTGCGCTTCAGCGGCGGAAGCGCCGCCATTGCGCTATAGCCCACGCTGAGCCCGCCGCAGGGAATTTCATCCTGCTCCATGCCAAGCGAGCGCAGATAGGCCAGCATTTGCTCATCTTCATAAAGCCACTTGATGTTATTGATAAAGCAAGTTCCAACTCCAAGGGATTGAGCCGCGATCATCATATTTTCCAATACACAGGCACTATCCACCAGATTATTGCTATAGCCCTTTTTATTGGCAACGATGATAAAAGTCGGCGCGCCATAAGTGAAATCCCACTCACCTTTTTGCGAGCGGATAATCGCGCTGCGCAGGCTTTTATAAGTTGTATCGTCGTAGGGCATCTCTGCCAGGCGCTTTACAGCCAGGCGAATCAGTTTCTGCCGCTTTTGTGGCGACTGCACCACCAGAATATGGCTTGTCTGGTTGTTTGCGCCGCTTGGAGCAGCCCGCCCGGCTTCCAATATTGCCTGAAGTTTTTCTTCGCAAACCTGCTCGGGCAAAAATTTCCGTATGCTCCTTCTATTCATAATCGCAGTAATTGTTTGATTCATCTTGCCTTCCCTTTATGCCCTTTTATGAATTTAAATGCCGCATCATTCATCTTCCTTTGCCCGCTGCAGCCGCCGCACTATTTACTCTTCTGCTCTGCCAGCGCCTCCTCCAGCGCAATTGAGAGCTGATCCGGGCAGGAAGTTTGCTTTGCACCACAGCGGATACCCTTCAGCCTGCGAATAGCTTCCTCCGCTTCCATTCCCTCTACCAGCCTGGAAACGCCCTGCAAATTTCCATTGCAGCCGCCTGTAATACTCACATTCTTAATTTTTCCATTTTCCAACTCTATCTCCATCTTAGACGAACAAACGCCCCGGGTGTAGTAGGTATACATTGTCTCTCTCCTTCTTGCATCTTAAATTCTATTTTACAGACTTTCCCCCTTTTTTGCAAGACGCTTACATCTCCCTGCCGTTTGCGGATCTGCTTTATCTCGCGCTCATCTGCCTCTTGATTGAAGTGCTTTTTGGAGGCATTTTCCTCCTGTTTTGCTGCCAACAACTCCTCTCTAGCAAAATGAGAAAGCCAAATATTTTCCAATGAAAGGCGGCAGCCAAGGGGCTGCCGCCTTTTATGCTTTTTTATACCCGTTCACTTACTTGCTTTCGCCTGCCAGCTGTTTTTTTCTCTTCTGCTTGGCACATATCGCCCATATCAAGCCTGCAAGCGCCAGAGCGCCTACCACCACCCAGCCAATCCAAAGCAGGTTTGCACTGCTCACAATACCCACTGCGCTGGCAAAGGGCGCCAGCGTTTCCTGTTCTTGCGCAGGCAGGGAGCTATCGTATTCGATTAAATAGCCGGAACACTGGTGGTTCCCCGGAGCAGAGCGAATGCCGTGCCGGCCGTCGTCCTGCTTCTGCAGATTGATGCTGTAATGAATGTATGGGCCATAGCGCGCTTCCGTTTGCGCTATGCGCTCATATTCCACTTTATCTTCAGAGGGTTCTCCCTTTTCATCCATCCAATACCAGCCGCCATCTGTATGGATCGCGCCAAATGTCGCGCCGAATTCCTGAATCTCCCAAAGGAAATTATCCGTAGCCTCATCGGGAATGCGCGCGGGCCTGCCCTGCATGCCGCGGTATGTCACATACTGCGCCAGTTGCCCCAGCCGTTCGCTATATCCCCGCACAACGGGGTAGACGCCTTCCGTTTCGATAATGGTTTCCCGATCCATATGCCGCACAGGCAATGCGCAGCATGGGGAATAAAATATCTCAAAGTATTTATCGTCTGCAGCGTAGTAAAACACTTGGCGATACAGCGCCTCGCCGGAAACATCAAAATATACCTGAAGCTGTTCTGTCTCTTCCCCTTTTGTAAAGCAGAGATTCCGCAAAAACGCCTCCACAGCCGCTGTATCCGCAAGCTGCGGATCAACATCAAAGCTGAGCATTGCATGGGATGTGAGCATTTCATTTGCTGAAATGCCCTCTGGCAGGTTCTGCGGAGAAATCAGCCCGTCTCCCGGGCGCATCTGATCCGCAAAGGATATCTGTACTCCAAGAATCTGTTCGCCGGAAAGCTTCAGCTCAGGGAAGCTATAGCTGCCGTCTTCATTTTGGGCGGCTTTTCCCGGTTCAATAAAAAATGTACCTGCCGGTGCCTCTGCAAAAACACTTACAGGCAAAAGAAGCATTGCAAACGCCAAAAGCAAGCTTATATAGCGCACTTTCTTCTTCATACCGAGTCCCTCCTTTTCTCCCATTATATTTGCTTTTCATGCGGATTGCAATGTGCCGCTGGCGAAATTTTGAATCAAAAAGCGGGGGATACCCCCCCCGCATCCAGCATTTTTTAAAAAGCGATGACAACGCCCTTCTCATTGGCATACATGGAAC
>USII01000179.1 GCA_900554725.1 uncultured Eubacteriales bacterium | reverse complement strand
ATCTACACTAGATCGCTCGTCGGCAGCGTCAGATGTGTATAAGAGACAGCTTCATATCTGCAACGCCCATCTGCGCCATCACAGAATTATCTGCAAAGCGCACTGCCGAATGCACAATGCTTTCCGGGTGCACCACAACGGTTATTTTCTTTGGGTCGACATCGAACATCCAGCGCGTCTCCATCACTTCAAGCCCTTTATTGGCCATGGTGGCGCTATCTATGGTGATCTTCTCACCCATGCTCCAGTTGGGGTGTTTGAGCGCCTGCTCCAGCGTCGCCCCCCGAATTTGTTCCAGCGTCCATGTGCGGAAAGGCCCGCCCGATGCCGTAAGGAAAATCTCCTCCGGCGGGCACTGCTCATTGCCCCGAAGGCATTGAAAAATAGCGGAAAGCTCGCTATCCAGCGGCAGCACGGGGGTGCCCGTCTGCTCCATTAACTCGCGCGCCAGGCGCCCACCATAGACCATCGCCTCTTTTGTGGCCAGTGCAACGGGAATTCCCGCTCTCAGGCAATATTCAAAAACCGGAAGCCCTGCGATACCCACAATGCCCAGAATTACCAGATCTGCTCCCTCGCATATCTGCAAGAGTCCCTGTTGCCCTGTAAAAAGCTCTGCACTGCCGCAGTCCAGCTCGCCCGCGCTTTTGGCATATGTCACCGCCACCATATCCGGCGCAAATTCCCGGATCTGCCGGGAGAATAATTCCATATTTCGATGCGCAGACATGGAAAAAACCCGATATTCCTCTTTCAAATCGCGCAGTACCGCCAGTGTGCTTGTGCCTATCGAGCCAGTCGCTCCCAGTACCGCAATTTTTTTCCGCCTCATTGTCTTTCCTTCTCCCGCCAAATTTTTGCATGGCACCTCTGGCATTCTATTCTCTCTGCCGCCGCACTATACGCCTGCTGTATACAGGAAAAACAGCCATACCACCGGCAATATAAAGATTGTGCTGTCCAGCCGATCCATCAGGCCGCCATGTCCGGGAAGCAGATGCCCGAAATCCTTGACTCCAAAATGCCGCTTGACCATGGAAGCCGCCAGATCTCCAAACTGGCAAAGCACGCCAAGAACGGCGCCCAGCAGCACATACCACCCTATGTGAATACCCCTGTTTCCGAAAATCAGCGCAATGGCAACTGTCCCAATGATGCCGCCCGCCAGACCGCCAGCCGCCCCCTCCACCGTCTTCTTAGGGCTCAGATTTGGGCACAGCTTGTGCTTTCCAAAAAGCCTTCCAACATAATAGGCAAGCGTATCTTCGCAAATTGCCGCCGCAAAGGCCAGAAAAATCATCATCTGGCTTTGAGCTACATCTTCCACCAGCACCATTTTATAGAAAAAGAGCAGCAAAATTTGGGGATACAGCATGGCAAAAGCGCTATAACAGACGCTCTCCATTCCATACCGTTTGCAGGTGATGCCGCAGAGCAGCAGCACAATCAGCCCGCCAACCAGCGTATAGAGCGCACCCGTATCTCCAAAACAATAGAACATGAACGGCAAAGCCAGGCTTACCAGATAAAGCACCGGCTCAATGGGGCGAATTTTATCGCCGGCCTTGATTGTCTTTATCATTTCATATTCCATGATAAGCGCAGCCACCACTACCGCCACTTGAATATAGACGCCATGCAGTAACACAACGCCCAGCAGCAGCGCCGCAGCCAACAGGCCCACGATCGTCCTTGTAATAAACATCAGATTCCTCCAAACCGTCGGTTTCTCCCGGCGTATTCCCTAAGGGCCTGCGCATACCGCTCCGCATCAAAATCCGGCCAAAGGGTATCTGTAAAATACAGCTCCGCATACGCCGCCTGATAAGGCAGAAAATTGCTCATGCGCTGCTCGCCGCTTGTTCGAATCACATAATCCGCCGGCGCAGGGCCTTTTGTATAAAGCCGCTGCTCAAACGCACTCTGGCTCAGCTCTGCCTTCCCCTCATGAAAATCCTCTGCCAGCCTTCTGGCTGCCTGCCATATTTCCTCCCTGCCGCCATAGTTAATCGCCACGACAAGATTCAGCCCTGTGTTCTGCTTGGTCTCCTCTTCCGAATCCTCAATCACCTGCCGCACTTCCCTTGGCAAGGAAGCCCTGTCCCCAATCGAAGTAAAGCGGACATTCTCCTCCCAAAGTTCCCGCAGCTCTCTGCGCAAATATTCGATAATGAGGTTCATAAGAAGGCCGACTTCCTCCGTTGGCCTTTTCCAGTTTTCCGTGGAAAAGGCATAGAGTGTAAGCGTCTTTACGCCGAAATCCGAACTCAGGCGCACAATTTCTTTTACGCGTTCCGCGCCCTTTTTATGCCCATATGTTCGCGGCATATGGCGCGCCTTCGCCCACCTGCCGTTTCCATCCATAATGATAGCCACATGCGCCGGAATTTTTTCCGCTGCAAGGCCATATTTTTCCAACATTTCCTGTTTTGCCATAGTTCTTTTTATAAGCGCGTGAAAAATGCGCTGACAACCAGCTCCACTTCGCCCTTCCGCTTTCGGCAGCGGAGTACTCGCCAATCGTCAGCGCCTTCCAGCCCTCGCTTTGATTCATACCGCACGGCCCGCACCCGTTCACCCATGCTTTGTAGAATTTGTTCCGCCTGGGCGAGCGGCAGGCCGAGCACCTGCCTCAGCTCGCTCAAATTTCCATGATCTCGCTTTCTTTTTCCTTTAGAAGATATTCTACCTTTTTTCCGAATTTATCCGTGAGGTTTTGAACTTCCTTTTCTAAAAGCGACAAATCGTCTTCCG
>USII01000178.1 GCA_900554725.1 uncultured Eubacteriales bacterium | reverse complement strand
AGAAAATGGGAAATGAAGCGCCGTGATAAAAAAGCCCACCGTAAGCAGGAAACTGCTTGCGGCGGGCTTCTTTATTGGCCCCAGAGGATGCTTTTGCATTTTAAGCGGGAGTGACCTTTTCCGTTTTCAAAGGAATACTGGGCCCGCGATTTTTAAAGGAATTTTAATTTGCTTTTGATGGAGGAAAGCATTTGATTTGCAAATACAGCAAGGGATTCCTTTGGCTCATTCATTTCCAAGTTATATCGATAGCAATTGAGCGCAGACAAAATGACCGCATGGTATTCCTGCGGCAAATGAGCCAGGCCCCATTTGCCGCCTTCTTCTTTTGATAAATACAGGTTATCGGACAAAAAGGCGAGCACTCTGCATAAATTGAGGGCGATATAGACGGGCTGCTCTAGAATATCTTCCTGGGCGTTTTGAATATCGCCTAAAATGCTATCAATATAATCCCGCAATGGCACCTGGGAAAACACACGCTCGATCTTCTCGCCGTACAGGACGATGCCATATTTATTGATTATGGAGAAATGGGCGGCAAGATCCTTATCTGTTCCTTTCATTTTTTGAATGTAGTCTGCCTGGTTACTGGAATACCATTGCAAGTGCATGGGAGAAAAATGCAGCTCAAAGGGTGTTGGATATTGAAAAGGGCAGCAATACTCCTTTTTTACTACACTGATCTCCAATCCTTTTGGAGGTGCTTCCCGATTTAAGCGGACGATTTCCTCCATAAGAAGCTTTTTCTGAGAATCCGAGATATCCTCTGAGATGACGACAATGAGATCGATATCGCTTTGCTCGGGATGAAAACAGCCCATTGCCAATGAGCCATGCAAGTAAACTCCCGTTAGCCGCTCTTGCAATATTGCTTTTGTAAAGCAGACGAATTGATCGAGTACAGTTTGATACAGCATTTTATGCTCCATTGCGGATTTAAAATTTTTTTAGAATGGGAAAAGATAGCTTCTATCCTGGTTTCTTAAAAAATTCAGGTGCCGGTTTTGTTTGTTTTTATCATACACGAAGGGCAGAAAAGTTGATAGGTACTTATGATCAGCAGAGAGCTGAAAGGAGCCTGCTTCTCATTATGGCAATCCAAATAAGACGCGATGGGCAAGGCGACTTTGCCGCCGCAACTGAGCAGGTGAGCCGAGCGAGGCTTTTTACAGAAGAGAAGGAGCAGCGGAGCGGATGGCCGATTTTTTGGAGTAAAAAATCGGAACGAGCGCAACTCGTTCCGATGTGGTGCGGATGACAGGAATTGAACCTGCACGGTCTCCCACTAGAGCCTAAATCTAGCGCGTCTGCCAGTTCCGCCACATCCGCAGACCACTATGATGATAGCAAACGCTTAAAGAAAAGTCAAGGAAGAAAGGAGGGCTGAAGGGGATGCGAGCGCTTGGATTCCTGCAGAAGCAGGGCGCTCTCCAAGGCCTGTATTTCGCTTTTTACCTTTTCCAGCTCGGCTCGGATGCGCTGGAGATTCTCGCCGCCCGAATCGGAAAGAGCAGCAACCAAAGCCAGGTTTCCGGTTTTGGAATGGAGCGCCCGGCAGCGATCTGCCAGGGCAGAGGAAGAAAAAATAAGTTCCTTTTTATTCATAGATATGCACCGCCTTGCTTTCCATTATAGCAGGGCGGTGCTTTATTTTACAAGCGGCTATTCCCGGCGAAAACAACACGCAGATTCTATGCTGAACAGACAAAGGCCACCCAGCATAGCGGAAAAGAAAAAGCCTGCGAAGAACACTGCCAGCGGCAGTGCTGGGGGACTGTTTTGAACACAAGCGAGCAGGGATAAGCTGAGCACGGCCAAAACAGAGCTTAAAGAGATCCATGCTCCGTATTTTCGAATTGCGCTAACCAGCCCCAGAGAGCGCCCTGAAGCCGCAAAGACATTCAGCAGCTCGTGCATGAGCAGGACGACAAGGCAAAATGCCACAAGCAGAAAAATTAAGCAGTTATTTATGAAGAGAAAGCCGGCAGACGCGAGTACGGAAGCTGCGGACGATAACACAGCGGATGCGAACAACACGGCCACTTTGATAAATTTCATACAGATCACTTCCTTTATATGGTTCGGCTGACGGGCCTACCATATAGTATGCAGCGGCGGGAATTGGAGTGTAAAAGAAAAACACAAAATGTGTAGAAGTTGATTGATATTTCACACAAATAGTGATAATATATAGTCACGAAATGTGATAAAAGATATGAAAGGTGGGAAGAAAAACGCATAACCGGATTTGCCGGACTGTAAATGTTTAGAGAAGAATGGAAAAAAGGTAGAGAGGGGGATTGAATGAGAAACGGAGATTGCCTTTTTATCTGTAAAAACTGCGGAGAGTATATTTGCTGCGGAGATCAATATCTTGCGTTGGAAGATGGGAGGCTGTGCATGGACTGCGCCTACGAAATAGATAGAGAAGAGCTTCTTGCTATGGCCGGGATTGAATTTATAGAGGCAGGAGAGGAAGAACTCTAAACGCCATAGAGCGGGGGAGCTGGGCCGGCCATACAGAGAAAATCCAAAAAAAGGTAATGAAAGGGGATGAGAAAGGGGTGAAGCAGCTGCAACAGAGAATAGAGAGGGAACTTCGCGCAATTGCATTTCAGCACCCAGCGGACTATTTGGAGTGCTGCGTGGATGAAGAGGGCAAAGCCCGCTGGCAGCAAAAGCCCTTTGAAAGGTTGACACCCAGAGCAAAACGGGCAATAGAGCGCGTTGAGATAAAAAGAGATGGGAGCATGGAAT
>USII01000177.1 GCA_900554725.1 uncultured Eubacteriales bacterium | reverse complement strand
AGAAAAGAAGGTTTTTGCGTTGGAGGCGCATGCTATCCTGAAGGGCACCCGGAATCCTCTTCTCTGGAAAAGGATATCTGGGGGCTGAAGCAGAAGGTGGAGAGCGGCTGCCAGTTCCTTACAACGCAGATGTTTTTCGATAACAATATTCTTTATAATTTTATGTTCCGGTTGCTGAAGGCGGGTGTGGATGTTCCGGTTGTCGCGGGAATTATGCCTGTCACAAACAGCAAGCAGATTACGAGAATCTGTTCACTTTCGGGCACAGCGCTTCCCCCGCGTTTTCGGGCGATTGTGGATAAGTTTTCGGATAACCCTGCGGCGATGCGGCAGGCAGGCATCGCCTATGCGACAGAACAGATGATCGATCTCATCGCAAACGGCGTGAAGAATGTGCATATCTACACGATGAACAAACCGGATGTTGCTGGCAGCATCATGCAAAATCTTTCGGAGATGATCGGGTAATGGAGCTGCGCAGGAGCGAAATCTGGCGCTATCTGGGGTATCGCGGAAAAACCCCTGGGGAGAGAGAACAGAGGGAAATTGAAAGAGTTGCTCTGAATATGCAGCGCTATATTGTGCCGCGCCATATCTATTCTCAAAAGCCCTGTGTGGTTTTTGCGGATCGTGTGCAAATAGAGGGCGTTATATTTCAAAGCAGGATGTTGGCACGCGCACTGGCGCAATGTGAAGAGGTGCTTCTGCTTGCAGCCACGCTCGGAAGCGAAGCGGATCAAATGGTGCGGCGCTACCAGGTGCAGTCCATGGCAGACGCGGCCATCGCGCAGGCAGTATGCGCGGAGATATTGGAAAGTTACCTGGATGGAATCTGTGCCGGCATCGCAAAACAGCAGGAGCAACGGGGACTGTTTTTGGGAGCGCGGTTTAGCCCGGGCTATGGAGATCTCGCGCTGGAAAGTCAGAAGGAATTTTTTGCGCTGCTCGATTGCACAAGGCGCTTGGGCATTAGCCTGACGGCGGGCGGCATGATGACGCCCACAAAATCTGTCACGGCATTCCTTGGCCTTTCGCGTGTCTGCCGTAAAAGGCAGGCGAGGTCATGTGATGTCTGCGACCGAAGAGAATGCGCCTTTAGGAGGGAAAAATGAAAAAGGAATTTATAGATCGGCTGGGCAAGGAGCTCCTTTTTTTAGATGGAGCGATAGGCACGGTTCTTCAGGAGCGCGGGCTGGGCGCGGGTGAACTTCCCGAGCTTTGGAACTTTAAAAAAGAAGACGAGATTCTAAATCTGCATCGGGGCTATCTTGCCTGTGGAAGCGATATTATCTATGCGAACACTTTTGGCGCAAGCGATTGCAAGTTGGCCGGGAGCGGCTACTGTGCGAGGGAAGTCGTGACAAAAGGAATCGAATTGGCAAAGCGTGCTGTGGAGGAGGCAGGCCGGGGATATGTCGCTTTAGATATCGGTCCCACGGGAAAACTGTTACGCCCTGTAGGAGATCTGGGGTTTGAAGAAGCATACCGTGCTTTTGCTGCTATGGTGCAGGCAGGAGTTGAGGCGGGCGCTCAGCTCATCGTCATTGAGACGATGAGCGATACCTATGAAATAAAGGCCGCGCTGCTGGCAGCAAAGGAAAACAGCGATTTGCCGGTATTTGCCACAATGACATTCGATGAACAGGGAAAGCTGCTCACGGGCGGGGAAATCGAAGCGGCGGTTTTCTTGCTGGAAGGGCTTGGGGCAGATGCCATCGGCATGAACTGCGGCCTTGGGCCAGAACAGATGCGGGCGCTGTTGCCGCGCATGCGCGCGTGCGCCAGTGTACCGATTATTGCAAAACCCAATGCGGGGCTGCCCGTAGTCGTCAATGGAAAGCCTTCGTATGCGCTTTCCCCCGGCGAATTTGCACGGCAGGCAGAAGCTCTGATACGGGCGGGCGCCAGCGTGGTCGGCGGCTGCTGCGGCGCAGGCAAGGCGCATATCGAGCAGATGATTGCCCGATGCAGCGGTCTAAAACCTGTCCGAGTGGAAGAAAAGGAATGGACGGCGGTCAGCTCATATTCGCATGCCGTCATATTCGGGGAGCGCCCGGTGGTGATCGGCGAGCGCTTGAATCCCACGGGGAAACCAAAGCTGAAAGAAGCACTGCGGGAAAAAAACCTCAGTTATCTTTATCGGGAGGGAATTGCCCAGGCAGAGCATGGGGCGGATATTTTAGATGTCAATGTGGGGCTTCCGGGCATAGACGAGCCGGATATGATGCAGCAGGTAGTCTCTGGTTTGCAGGGGATTTTGGATTTGCCGCTGCAAATTGATACAGCAGATCCGGTAGCGATGGAGCGGGCATTGCGCATCTATAACGGAAAGCCGCTTCTCAATTCCGTAAACGGAAAAGAGCAGAGCATGAGCACTGTGCTTCCTCTGGCAAAAAAGTATGGTGCGGCGGTGATTGCGCTCACGCTGGATGAAAATGGAATTCCCGATACGCCGGAAGGTCGCTTTTCTATTGCCAAGAGAATTGTGGAGCGGGCGGAAGCCATGGGAATTGCCAAAAAGAATATCATTGTAGATCCTCTTGCCATGACGATTAGCACAGGCCCTAAAAATGCGCTTGTGACACTGGAAACGCTGCGGATGATTCGGCAGAAGCTGGGCGTGCATACTTCTCTTGGGATATCCAATATTTCCTTTGGGTTGCCCGAGCGCGATGGGATCAATGCCATATTCTTTACAATGGCGCTTCAAAAAGGCCTTTCAGCGGGCATTATCAATCCGGCGAGCAAGGCGATGATGCAGGCGCTGGATGCGGGAGCGGAGGA
>USII01000176.1 GCA_900554725.1 uncultured Eubacteriales bacterium | reverse complement strand
CATTAAACACACCGCTGAAGATAAACAGGGTAAAAAACGCCGTGAGAAATGGAAGCTGGCTTTGCTCGAATCCAAAGAACGCTTTTACCTTAGGCGAGCAAAGGAAGAACAGACACAATGCAACAGTAAACACCCCATCAAACAGGATTTGCCAAATCATTTTTGCGTTTAATACCGGTTCATCCCGTCGCTTGGGCGCCTCCCGCATAAACTCTGCTAGCGGCGGCTCTCCAGAAAAGGCCATGCCTGCCAGCGTATCCATAATAATATTGATCCACAGCATTTGCATCACTGTAACTGGTGTATCAATTCCAATAAAAGGCCCAATGATAGATACACTCACCGCACAAAAATTCATTGTCAGCTGATAGACAATAAACTTTCGGATGCTTTTAAAAATTGTTCTCCCGTACAGCACAGCCTTTGCGATTGAGGCGATATTATTATCCAAAATGACGATATCGCTGGCCTCTTTTGCCACTTCTGTTCCGCTCCCCATGGCAAAGCCCACATCTGCCCGCTTGAGCGCAGGCGCATCGTTCATGCCGTCGCCTGTCATCCCCACGACGAGGCCTGCTTCCTGAGCAATGCGCACCAGGCGGCTCTTATCCGAAGGCAGCGCACGCGCCACGACGCGAATATTTCTCAGGCATAAGCTGAGCTGTCCATCGGTCATCTGGGCAATTTCTTCACTTGTCAGAACCGCATTTTCGCGGCTCAGCCCGAGAATTCCCAGTTTGGAAGCGATAGAAACCGCCGTTTTTCTGTTATCCCCCGTGATCATGACAAATTGGATTCCTGCGTTTTCAATTTCCTTCACCGCTTCTCTTGCCTCCGGACGCAGATCGTCTAAAATGCCAACCAAACCTAAAAGTGCCAGGTTTTTAAAGGAACCATTTTCTCTCACAGGTTGATCGGAAATGGCCAGTGCAAGTACTCTCATTCCTTGTTCCGTTAGATCATCCCATTTTTGGCGCACACGCTCCATCGGCACGGGAATATATTTCCCCGCCTCATCGATATAGCGTGTACACGCGCCCAATATTTTCTCCGGTGCCCCTTTTACAAAATATAGCCGCTCCTCCCCTTTTCCCACTTCTGCGGCAGAGAACTTTTTGCTGCTATCAAAGGGAATTTCGGAAATTTTCGTATAGCCATTTTCTACTCCAGCCGGGAGCACCCAGCTTAATAGTGCGCGATCCGTCGCATTTCCTCCAAGTGCCTTTTGACCAGTTCTTATGCTGGCGGAATTGAATATACAGCTTAACAGCACTTTTTCCGCAAGGGGTTTCTCCTGTGCCAGTTTTTTAAAGCTATGGTATTCCCTGCCGTTTCCTGCAACGAATGTGGAAACCTGCAACATCCCTTTGGTAATCGTCCCGGTTTTATCTGAAAAAAGAATGTTGAGACTGCCAGATGTCTCTATCCCTACTAATTTGCGCACCAAAACATTATCTTTCTGCATGCGGCGCATATTTGCGGAAAGCACAATGGTAATCATCATGGGAAGACCTTCTGGAACAGCTACAACGACAACTGTAATAGCCAGGGTAAGCGCATGCAGCACCTGCTCCACCAGCCAGGGAATATTCCGCATGGCAAAGAGAAGCTGATTCCACTGCATTCCGTAGTCTATATACAGAGAGTGAAAAAGATCTGCAAAGCCTACGAGCACGGCCGCTGCAATGCCAATGCGGCTTAAAATCTTTGCAAGCTGGCCGAGGCGGATGCGCATCGGGCTCTCACGGGTTTCTTCCTGCATTTCCAGAGCCATGCTGCCATACATGGTTTTTTCCCCTACCAGGCATACTTCTAGCACCCCCTGCCCATCCGTTACAATGCTTCCGCGAAATAACTGATGGGGCGAAGAAAGGCTTCGCTTCTCATTTCCGCGCCCGGGGAACTTTTCTGCTTCTTTACTTTCCCCATTCAGTGCTGCCTGGTTTACCATCAGTTTCCCGTATTGAAGCACGCCATCCGCAGGGACACGCTCGCCGCCTTCCAGTAGAACATAATCTCCCACCACGATTTCCCCAATGGGGATACTCTCTGGAGCGCCATTTCGAATAACCCGACAAAATAGCTCCTGCGCTTCTGCCTGCATCTTTTCAAACGCAGCTTCACTTCCATATTCCGATAAGGTGGAAACAAATGTTGCAAGAAAAACAGCAACCGCAATTCCAACGGCTTCATACCAGTCGGCAGTTTTAATCAGCATAATTGCATTGATACAAAGCGCCGCCAACAAAATTTTAATCAGCGGATCTCCGAAATTGCTCAAGAATTGGCGAAAAAATCCCTTTTTCTTTCTACGAGGCAGGGTGTTTGCTCCATGTTCCCTGCGTGAGCGCGCTACCTCCTGTGCATTCAGCCCGCGTATGGAAGCATAGTATTTGGATGAAAGCATCTTTTGTCCTCTCCTTTTCAGAGCTTGTTACATACTTATATGATTTTCACAGAAGAGTTATCACTTTTTAGGACAAGAAAACAGCGTGCAGTATGCGCGGCAGTGCCGCATAGGGAGCAGGAAAAAAGTTTTCTTTTCACTGCATCACTTTTGAGCATCTAAGAGGCAAAACACCCATCAAAACAATTTCTCCTTCGGGATTTTCTTTAGACAGCACATCCAAGGGATAATCCTGTTCGCTACTTTTCAAGTGTCAGTGCATCGATCCCCTATCAAAAAAGATTAAAAATTTCTTTATAAAACGCACTTTTTAGGCAAAATTTTATAAAGACACAGTTTATTCCCACTCCATTTACAAAATATTCATTTTATAGTACCCTAGGTAG
>USII01000175.1 GCA_900554725.1 uncultured Eubacteriales bacterium | reverse complement strand
GCGCGCGGCTGCAGAGATCATCTGCCCGCTCATGTATGGCCTTCCAAACGAATGCTTTTATCTCTTTTGCCTCAATTCCTCTTTTACTCTGCTCCACAAGGAAAAAGTAGGAGAGGGCAGCATCGATAGCGTTCCCGTCTATACTCGCCGTATCGCAGAAATTGCGCTGCGCCACCATGCTTCCCATGTCATCCTCTCTCATAACCACCCTGGCGGAGATCCCCGGCCCAGCCATAAGGATATTTCCATCACCATGGAGATCATAAACGCCCTAAAGCACCTTGGCATCGGTGTATGCGATCATATTATCGTGACAGATAAAGCCTACTACAGCTTTTTGGATAAAGGCCAGCATATCCATACGCTGCAAAGCAGGGGCATGCTCGTGGCAAAAGAGGATAGCATCAGCTATCTTTCTCCTTCGGATTCTGCTGAGGAAAAGAGCTAATGCAGCCTTTTGTTTGGAAATCTTCTCTCCTCCTCATATAAAAAGAGCAGGCGCTGCCTGCTCTTTTTATGCCAAAGAAATGTTATCTATTGGCATGAGACTGCTCAACGGATTCGATCATCTTCTTTACCATATATCCGCCGACATAGCCTGCCTCTTTCGAGGTCAGATCGCCGTTATAACCCTTCTTCAGGTTTACACCCAGCTCATTTGCAATCTTATACTTCATGTTGTTCATCTTATCGCGAGCCTGCGCCGTATTGACAGTCAGGCGATTGCTGTTATTGCTGTTGCTAGCCATGATATATTACCTCCTTCTTTTAAGATTTAAGGTTTTTTCGGTTATTTACCCTGATACTGTTCAATCATCTTCTTAACCATATAGCCGCCGACAGTGCCGTTCTCTTTTGCTGTGAGATCGCCATTGTAGCCCTCTTTCAGGTTGATTCCATGCTCGTTAGCGATTTCGTACTTCATCTGGTTGAGCCACTCTTTCGCTTCCGGAACATTCGCACGATTGCTGGAATTTCTAGCCATGATTTTCACCTCCGTATTCGTTTTTTGAGAATTCATCTCCAAACAGCTTCTTTGCTGTGTAATCTTAATTTTCCCTGTTGCGGCCAAAATAATCTGGTAATTTTTAATAGTTTTTTGCATTTTTCCATATTTTTTATGCGCCCGCACCCCACGCACAGAAAAAAAGAAACCGCGCGCCGCTGCTCCTCTTTTTTCTTCTTTTTGGCGCTTTCAATTGGTATGCCCGTTTTTGGCCCGTTTATCCCAAAATCCATTTTCTCTAAAGTGCGCAAATAAAAAAGCGGCCGAAAAAACGGCCGCTTATCATGAGCTCCTATTCTTCGATATAGACGCGCTTCATCACAATATCGTCAAAGGGACGATCCGAATAATCCGTCACGGTGTTGGCAATCTCATCCACAACCTCCATGCCCGAAACCACCCTTCCAAACGCCGCATACTGGCCATCCAGATAAGGGGCATCCGCATGCATGATGAAGAACTGGCTGCCCGCCGAATCGGGGCTCTGGGCGCGCGCCATGGAGATAACTCCCCGCTCGTGCTTAATGGGGTTTTCCACGCCATTTGCCGAAAATTCCCCTTTGATGCTATATCCCGGGCCGCCCATGCCCGTGCCCTCCGGGCAGCCGCCCTGAATCATAAAACCGCTGATCACCCGGTGGAAGGTAAGCCCATCATAAAAGCCCTGCCGCACAAGCTTTTCAAAATTTTCCACCGTAATAGGCGCTGCGCTGGCATCCAGCTCCAGTTTTATTTTTCCACCATTTTGCATTTCGATCACTACCATTACCATTTCCTCCTCTATTCCGGCCTTTTTGCTCCGCAGTTGGGGCAGAATTTTCCTTCATTTTCAGATCCGCAGCTGCATACCCACTTGCCGCTCTGCTGCGCCGGCCTCTTTGTGCCACAGTTTGCGCAGAAATTCCCGCTGTTCTGCGCGCCGCAAGAAGGGCACTGCCATCCCCCCGTTGCAGAGGCTGGCGATGGCGCCTGCGCCTGCTGCCGGGGTGCCGCACCCGGCATGGGCGGTTCGGGCGTATTCTGATAAAAAGTTGCCGGGTTTGCTCCGCCCGCCTGCTGCGCCATGCCCATGCCGAAAAATCCGGTCATGGCTCCGGCCGCATTGCTTGCCGCATTTTCCATGGCATTTGCCTGTGCGCCTCCCAGGCGCGCCCCCATCATGCGGCTGTTGGTATATACCCGCGATTCCTGGAACTGCGCAATCTTTTTGGCGCTTTCTGCATCCGGCGTAATCGAGGCCAGGGCCACGGATATCACCGAGATACCGCGGTTCTCCACCCAATCCTCTGTAAGCTCCTGGTTGAGTTCATCCGCAATTTCATTGGTATAGAGCGGAAGCTGGTCATATGCAATTCCCTTTAGGGCAATTTTTCCCAACGCCGGCTGCAAATTGTGCTGAACTTCGGCCTTGAGCTGCTCATCGATTTGGCTTCTCAGGAAGCGATCCTGCACATTGCCGCATACATTTGTATAGAACATGATGGGGTTCGTAATGCGGTAGGAATAAGTGCCGTAGCCTTTTAGCATCATGGTGAAGCCAAATTCGCTATCCCGAAAAGGCACATCCCCCACGCCCACTTTGTTGCCCATGATTTCCTTGGTGTTGATATAATACACTCGCTGGTCGTTTTCCGGCTGCCCGCCATAGGTAAAGCGCTTTCCGACCTTTTTAAAGCTCTCCTTCAGGCCTTTAAAGCCGCTATCGAACATGGAAGGCTCTGTGCCCGTCTGGTAGATATACCCACCCGGCTCGGCAGAAAAATCCACAACCTTCCCATTTTCCACGATG
>USII01000174.1 GCA_900554725.1 uncultured Eubacteriales bacterium | reverse complement strand
TTGGCAAAAAGTATTAAATTTCTTCCTTGAAGATGAAGATTTTTATAGCCTTTTAGAAGATATTGTGGCTCTTAAAAATTTAGAAAAGCAAGATGATAAGGAGGATAATGAAATAGAGCGATACAGTTTCCAATTACAACATAAATTTATTAATATTATCGATAGAATTAAAATTTGAAACCTACAATAATAGTACACCGCCATGTGCAAGGCTCACTTCACCCGGCCGCGCCCGTACGCCGCCCCCTGTCAGCGCCGCCGTGGAGGCAGAATGATGCGGGCTTCGGAAAGGCCGTTCCAAAACAATGCCATCCTGGCGAAGCACCCCCGCTACTGAATGGATCTTTGTCACCTCCAGCGCCTCTTCAAAGCTGAGATCCGGCAAAATCGTGGGCAGTGCCCGCGCAAGCATGGTCTTTCCAGAGCCAGGCGGCCCGATGAGCAGCACATTGTGCCCGCCTGCTGCAGCAATTTCCATTGCGCGCTTGGCGCTTTCCTGCCCCCTGATATCCATAAAATCCACGCCGCTACCGGCATGCGCGCCGCTTATAAATTCAGATGCCCTCTCCAAAATGGCCGGTGCTTCCCCGTTTAGCACTGCTGCGAGCTCCTGCAGTGTGGCGGCGCTCAAAACCTGCAGCCCCGAAACATAAGCAGCTTCTCTGGCATTGGCCCGGGGAACCACCATCTTTTGAATACCCCTTTGGCGCGCATCGATCGCCATGGGTAAAATTCCGCTGACGCTTCGAATCTTGCCATCAAGGGAAAGCTCTCCCATAAAAGCCGCATCGGAAAACTCTCCCAACTTCAACTGGCCGCTGGCCGCAAGAGTGCCTATGGCAATGGCAAGATCATAAATCGGTCCTTCTTTTTTTAAATCCGCAGGTGCCAAGTTTACGATAATCCTCCCCTGCGGATATTCAAACCCGGAATTTTTCAGCGCAGCACGCACGCGCTCCTTGCTTTCTTTCACTGCCGCATCTGGAAGGCCCACCACTTCCCAACGCGGAAGCCCGGGCGAACTATCCACCTCCACGGCAACAGGGTATCCTTCCAAGCCGGATAGTCCATAGCTTTTTACTGTCGCAAGCATCGATTCCTCCTACTCATGAAAAACCCATAGCCGGTTGCCCAAAAAGTTCGTCGCAAAGGAAAATAACCCCGAAAGAATATAGGAAAGTGCAACGGGGAATCCAAAATTTTTGCTCATCACACCCATGGCGCCCAGAGAAACGCCCATGGAAACCAGATTTACCACTATAAATTTCCATATGAGCTTTCTTTTTTTTGCCTCTGTCAGCTGGAAGGTGAAACGCCGGTTTGCAAAGAAGCTGACCACCGCGCCAACGCAGTAGGAAAAAGCTTTGCAGAGCATGTAGTATGCCGGGATCAGCGCATATAGGAGCGTAAAGGCAAGCACATCGGCCACAACGGCGATCTGCGTACAGAGCCAGAATTTCAAAAGTTGCCAAAGCTCTTTCTTTCCGATTTTCATTTTCCTTCCACCACTACATCGGCCAGGAGGGCAGCCATCTAATTAGTCTCAGCCATGTTTGCGATACAACAATTCCGGTGTTTGCCGGATAAAATGCCAAAAATGCCAGTGCGCACAGCGCAACAAATGTTACCGCTATCGCTTTGCCCGCTTTTCCCCGCAGCTCCAAATGCCGCAGTGCATAAACGATCAGCAAAATCAGGAAGGGAACGACAGCAAAATAGTGGTAGATAAACACTTCCCTTGTGATAAACAGCCAGGGCACAAAGCCCGTCATAATCGCTATCAATACCACCGGCATGCCCTTATCCTGGGCACCGTCCTTTTTCCGGCGCCCCAGCAGATACAGCGCCGCCGCAATGCCACCCCACCATAAAATCGGGTTTCCCATGCACCAGAGCACTCCTTCCATGCCCGGTGCAGCATTTTGCGCCCAGAAAAAGAACACAGGGCGGATGCTAAAGGGCCAGCTATATGCATTGGAAGAATAAGGGTGCACGGTATCCGGATCGAGGTTGCTGTGATAGTTTAGCATATACTCCTGGTTTTCCCAGATCTCTTTTAGGCCATAGTCTCCGCCTGCCGCACTGGCATAGGGCTGGTAGGAGAGGCAATATACCAGAGCCGGAAGAATGAGGAAAACCACAACACAGAATAAAAGCGTCAGCGTCAATCGCTTGGCAAAGGGCTTTGTCACCGCTTCCATGCCTCGCTTTTTCGCATACTTGTATTCCTGTACCCGCTGATAGACCGTATAGAAAAACAGCACGCATAGGCCCACTGCCGCATATAGGCAAAGCCATTTTGTCGCCGCACCCAGCGCAAAGAATACCCCGCAAAGCCCCAGAGGAATGAGCGTCTTATAGAGCTTGTCCCGACAAAAGCTTTTCTGCATATATTCGTACATAAAATAGTACATTGCGATGATAAAGAAAATGCTGTAGCTATCGATAGTAGCAATACGCGTCAAGGCGAAATGCATATTATCCGCCGCAAAAAGCACCGTGGCAAACGCAGCATAGCGCGTGCGCTTAAAGATATGTTTTGAAAATACATAGAGCAACGGCAGCATCGCAATGCCAAAGAGCGCCCCCATAATGCGCCAGCCAAAGGGGTTAAAGCCAAATAGCCGGATGCCCAGCGTTATGATTCCTTTACCAAGGGGCGGGTGTGTCACCTCATAGGGCGTATACCCCTCCAGATATTCATATGCGGTGCGCGCATGATAGATCTCATCAAAATACATATCCACCATATAGCTGGTGGTAATGGGGACCTGCTCCTGCTCATCAATGAGGTAAGCGGCATCCTGTAAAGAGGCGCCCTCTTGG
>USII01000173.1 GCA_900554725.1 uncultured Eubacteriales bacterium | reverse complement strand
TGGCCCTTGCCGAAATGGACGATGGTGCCGATATCATGCGTAAAATTATACATGAATAACCCCTCCTTATTTGATTGTGCTTGATATGAATAGTATACTCCTTAAAGTATCCTTGAAGTCAAGAGAAATCGTTCGGCAAATTTCCGGTTTTCCCGCTTTTTTATGGGCAAAAATGGGTATGCCGCCCGGGCGCTATTCCAAGCAATGGGGGATTGCTATTTTGCAATGCGGTGCTTGCACATCCCCGCTTTGCCGCATCGGGGGCAAGTGAGCCAGCGCTTTTTCAATGTGTGGCAGCCCTTGATATACTGGGCCATAGTGGGAACAAAAAGCGCCTTGCAGTGCGGGCATTCAAAATACCCGGCCCTTATCTCCAGCATTGCGGCAGCCCCTATGCCTACTATCGCTATCAAAAGGGCCGCAACAATGAGCAGAGTGCGCGCAAAGGCAGGCAGCTTAAGAAAACTTGCCAGCGCGACAAGGGCACAGACGGCGATGATAGAAATTGTGCCGCAAATGATGGAAAGCGCCATTGTCTTTTTGTTTTCTGCCCTGTTTTTTTCCATTAGGTTTGCCATATTTTCCTCCGCTTTTTTATGATAATCGGCCGGGAGGATCTTCTCTGCCGAAAGCAGCTCGTTGACGCTGATATTCAGCATATGGCACAGCGGCAGCAAAAGGGAAATTTCTGGAAGCCCCTTGCCCGTTTCCCATTTGGAAATGGTTTTATCGCTGATGGAGAGCGCGGCGGCAAGCTGCCTTTGGGTGAGATGAAGGGATTTTCTCGTTTTTGCGATAAATCTGCCAATTTGAATCTGGTCCATTTTTTCCTCCCTCCTGAATTTTAGAAGATGGGCAGTCTGATCAAAACAAACGGGGCGTAGAATTTGGCGTATCTACGGAGCGCAGAGTCTGCAAGCGCGCCGTCTGACAAAAAAGATGTACCTAGCAGAGCGCGGGCAGCTCGTAGAGGCTGGAAATGGTATATGTTGCGGGGACGGGGCTTGAAATGCTGCCGGTTGGGCAATAAAGGCAGGTATCGATGCCAAAACGATAACCGCCCAAAATATCTGTATTGGGAGAATTGCCGATGAGCAGGGCCCGATGGGCACGAAACCCGGGAATATGAGCGGCAACCCATTCAAAATAGGCGCGCTCTGGCTTTTGATGCCCGATGCGTTCGGAATAGAAAATATCTTCAAAAAACCCATATAACCCCGCATCTTTTAGGCGGCGCTCCTGTGTGCCTGCAACGCCATTGGTGACGATAAACAGGCGATGCGTTTGGCATAGGAGCTGGCAGATTTCCAGCGCTCCTTCCATTTTCTGGTGCCCCAGGCAGAGAAGGGCGCGGTATTCTGCCTCCCAGGCAGCGCCATCCACCTGTATGCCAAAATGCGCCATCGTGCGGGCAAAGCGGGTATTTAGCGCCTGCTGAAGGGGCAGCTCTCCCCGCTCATGGGCCGCCCAGAGAGCCTGGTTCAGCGGGTGATAAAAAGCGGCAATCTGGCTGGAAAAGTGATAGCCGTGCCCCTCAAAGAGCGCGGGCAGCGCGCTGGCTTCATTGGCGCGAAAATCAAGAAGGGTATCATCCAAATCAAAGAGCAGAATATCGTAGCGAGGCATGGGATTCTCCTTTGCATTTTAGGGTTATTTTAACATAGGGGCGCCAAAAGGCCAAGGCGCTCCAATAAAACGGCGAAGGCAGGCGGGATAAGGCGGTTGACAGATCTCTTGAAACAATATACTATCAAAAAGGCAAAATTTTTTACTGTAATGGAAAGGGGAGCAGAAATGTTTTCGCATATCATTGTAAGAAGACCTTGCCGGGAGATGGTAAAAGGGATCACTTCGTCGCCCGAGCTTGGCAAGCCGGATTATGAGAAAGCGCTAGCACAGCACGATGCGTATATCGCGGCGCTGAAATCCTGCGGCGCAGAGGTAATGGTATTGGAGGCGGATGAGCGCTACCCGGATTCCTGCTTTGTAGAAGATCCGGCGGTGGTGACAGAGCGCTGTGCCATCATCACAAATCCGGGAACCCAGAGCCGCAATGGAGAAAAAGAGGAAATCGTCGGCGCGCTGCGGTGTTTTTATGAGGAAGGCCGCATAGAGCATATCCATGCGCCCGGCACATTGGAAGGCGGCGATGTCATGCGCGTGGGGAATCATTTCTATATCGGGGAATCTGCGCGCACCAACCGGGAAGGGATTGCCCAAATGATAGAGATTTTAGAAAAATATGGATATACGGGCTCTGCTGTTCCCCTAAAAAAAGTGCTGCATTTAAAGACGGGCGTCAACTACCTGGATAACGATACCATGCTGGTTTCGGGAGAATTTGTTGGCCGGCCGGAATTCGCGCAGTTCCGCCAGGTGATCGTGCCGGAGGAAGAGGCCTATGCATCCAACTGCTTATATATCAATGGAAAGGTGATCGTCCCCGAAGGTTTTCCGGTGGTGGAAAAGGCGGTGCGGGATTTGGGATATCCTGTGATTTTGGTGGATACCTCCGAGTTTCGCAAGATCGATGGCGGCCTTTCCTGCCTTTCTTTGCGCTTCTAAGAGGTGCGGATATGGGGAATTTTTAGTTTTTTGGTTTTGCAAAGAGCGCCCGCGTCGAAGCATGCAGGCGCTTTTTTGCAGGGTGCCTGGAGAAAAATCAGATGCAGCCTATTGCTAGCCTGAATGGGAAAGAAGAGAACTTTTTGTGACGGGCCAAGGCCGGCCCGCAGGTGATATCTTTTATGGAAAAGATGAGCTTTGGAAGCTGGTTTGGCAGGTTGAGAAAAAAGAGATAGCTTGCCACAAAAAGAAATGGACTTGCCGGCACCG
>USII01000172.1 GCA_900554725.1 uncultured Eubacteriales bacterium | reverse complement strand
CTCGTGGGCTCGGAGATGTGTATAAGAGACAGGGTTTATGGCGCGCCAAAAGAAGGCTCGCTTTCCTGCCTGTCTTTCCGCCCGCAGGCTTTCTGGTAGTCCTTAAGGGGGATGGCGCCTGCGGGCGTGCCAAACTCCGTAAGCTCTGCCCAATAGCGCTTGGGCATAAGCGTGCGGCGCAGCACCTCGTTGCGGCGGCCAGGAACCTCCATCGTCCGGTAGAACAGCTGCCAAAGCTCCCGATATTCCTGTTCCTCCCTGCCCGCAACAGGCAGAGAGAACTCCTTCAGCGGGAAGATTCCCGCACGCCCCGGCTGATGCACCAGCGCCTGGCGGTGAGTTTCATCAAAAATCAGAAATCTTTCTTTCGAAAAGCGGGAGCAAAAATGTGGCTCCATCAGCGCCAGCACGCGATTTTTGGGATGAATGACGGCGTAAAGCGCGCCTTCCGCCTCGCAAAAGCGCACAAAGCCCGTCAGCAGATGGGCCTCGTGCTTCAAATGAAAGACAGCCTTTCTTAGAATATTGACATAAGGATGCGCCATCATCTCCAGAATACCCGGCCCCACCTGATATCCCAGGCGGATGAGGCGCAACATATGCTCTTCCTTTTGGGGCAAACAGGTAAACAGGCAGAGGGGCAGAAAATCCGCCAGTTCCCTGCCGATTTTCTCCCGAATGGACCCCAGCACTTTGCGTGCGCGCCCATCCGTCTGCACACGGCGTGTTGGATAAAGGAGCGCCTGCCCTTCCTCTGAAAAAATAGCCGGCGCTTCCCTGCGATAAAACGCTTCGTAGACGCAGCACAAGAAGCCCTCAAAAGAGCCATCGTATTCATATGCAATATCCGTGCGCAGCGCCATGCTCTTCCTCCTTCTCTGCCTCGGTTTTTTATTTTCCTCCAAATCTTTCCCTCTAAAGCTAGAACTGCCCTAGCGCACTTTTGGCCAAATCTTCGCAAGATGGCTCAAACAGAGAAAGCTGCCGCGGCGCCAGCGCCGGAATATTCTGCTTTTCCAAAACCAGCTCCTTTAGGATGGCTTGCGGGCGCATATCCACCCCGGGCATTGCCCTTCCCTTGCAGGTGATAAAATATTTTGCGCGCTTTAGGGCGATGCCCAACCGCTTGAGATCCGAAAAATCCAGAGTGCTCATTTTCCGTGCGCGATAAATCCTGCCTGCACCGCGCACGCCGATGCCCGGAATGCGCAGCAGCATCTCATATGGGCAGCGGTTGATTTCCAGCGGAAACAGCTGCATATGGTTGATCGCCCAATTGCACTTTGGGTCGAGCAGCGGGTTGAAATTGGGCTCCTTTTCGCTGAGTAGCTCCTCCGCATCAAACCCATAAAAGCGCAGCAGCCAATCGGCCTGATAAAGCCTGTGTTCCCGCAAGAGCGGGGGCTTTGTGTGAATCGAGGGCAGGCCCTTTGCCTCCACCACCGGAATATAGGCCGAATAGAATACGCGCTTTAACTTATATTTGCGATAGAGCCCGGCGGAAAGCTTTAAAATCTGGTAATCCGTTTCTTTGGAGGCACCGATGATCATCTGCGTGCTCTGCCCTGCCGGGACAAATTTTGGCGCAGAACGATATTTCGAAAGGGCAGCACTATGTTCCTCCATTCCATCGCGGATCTGCGCCATCGGCCCAAAGATATGCCCTGCTTTTTTCTCAGGCGCCAGAAGCTGAAGGCTTTTTTGGGAAGGGAGCTCGATATTGACGCTCATGCGATCTGCCAGATACCCGAGCCGCTGTATCAGCGCCGGATCTGCCCCGGGGATAGCCTTTGCGTGAATATAGCCAAGAAAGCCATATTCCTCCCGCAGGATGCGCAGTGCCTCTATCATGAGCTCTGCGGTGTAATCCGGATTTTTCACCACTCTCGAGCTCAAAAACAGCCCTTCAATATAGTTGCGGCGATAAAAGGCGATGGTGAGATCGGCAAGCTCTCTGGGTAAAAAGGTCGCCCGAGGGATATCGTTGCTGCGCCGATTCTGGCAGTAGGCGCAATCATAGGCACAGGCATTGCTCATAAGCACCTTCAGAAGCGAAATGCAGCGCCCATCCGCCGCAAAGGTATGGCAGATTCCAACGGCAGTAGCGCTGCCCAAGCTTCCCCGCTTGCCCGCGCGATCTACGCCGCTAGAGGTACAAGCCACATCGTATTTTGCCGCGTCTGTGAGAATTTCGAGCTTTTTAGAGATATTCACGCTTCTCTCCTTTCCGTGCCCAGAGCCTAGCTTTCTTCCTCTTCTTTCTTCTCCGAAAATAATTCATGAGCGAATATGGAAGCCGGGCCAATGCTTTGCTGGCAAAAGCGCTGGCGTAAATCGTACACGGCCTGTTCAATTTTTCCCTGCTTTTCGCGCCTGCTGCTCTGCACACCCAGCAAATCCAATTGCTCCACCGCCTTTTCCCAGGGCACGAGGTTCTGTGCCGTAACAGTGAGGGCGCGAACGGGCGCACCCTCTTCCCAGCTCGCCAGGTAAAGCTGCATTGCGGCCTCTGAAATCTCCCGGAAAAGGCAGCTGGGCACCGCCAATGGCTTTTGACGCCCTATCACTTTCAGGCTAGGGCTTTTAATGGAAAGCTGCACCGTACGGCACTTGAACTTCTGTTCCCGCAGCTGCGCGGCGACCTCATCTGCCAGATACTCAATGCCCGCGCGCACTTCCTCTTTTCCTACCAGGTTGCGCTTAAATGTCATCCCTCTGCCGATGGATTTTGGAGGCGCGCTCCGATTAGCGGGAACAACCGGGCTATCATCCAGCCCATGCGCCTGATCCCAGAGCTGCGCGCCCGCCTTTCCCAGCACCCCCTGTATGGCATCCCTGCTGCGCGCTGCGAAATCCCCGATG
>USII01000171.1 GCA_900554725.1 uncultured Eubacteriales bacterium | reverse complement strand
TCCTTGCATCGATGTCTCCAATGGTTCCAGAGCCAACCAGTTCCCTTATCGCCTGAAACATTTCGCACATCATATTGTTAAAAGCCGGAACCCCCAAAGATTTTTTCACCTGTTATCACCTTTTCCCTCTTTTTTCCTTTGAAAGTGCAGCCGGGAAGGCCTGAGAAAGCCCCCTTGCTCCTTTGCTCGAAAATCATGTCCGGCTTTTCCAGCTCTGCCATAGGCGGTTCGCCTCTTTGTTATCCTGTCAGGCCATTCCTTTGCTTTTCTGTCCAGTATGAAAAGCGATCCCGGGGCCAGTTTTGCATCCGCATCCTGGATTCCTCTGGCTTTCGCAGATAAACCATTTTTGAGAAGCCCTCTTTGAAGTGCTTTTCCGGCAGCGCATACCGCGCCAGACCCCAGCCATAGGGATTTCCGAAGCGATCTTCCGCATATTCAAAATCGGCGGTAGTGACATAACCCTGCATTTGCATCCGGGTGACAATCCCATCGAATTCACTGCGCTTTTGGATTCCCGCAAGGTTTCTCCACTCCCTGGACAACAGGGAAGAGCAGCCTTCCAGAATATCGTAGACCTGCTTATCCTAGTCGGCAAACCAGAGTTCCGGCGGTGCATGTTCCTCCACAGAGAAACCGGGTATCCCATTTTTCAACAGAGGAAGGAAGCCCCAATCCTGCACCATCTCGGCAAGGTCGTCGGCGGAACGGATCAGTTCCCTGTTCATGGCGAACACCGTTCGCAAGCCTTGTCCTCCAGAATTCGATGGGCAATCAGCACTGCATCCTTAACCTTCATTCCGCATTGAAAGGGCCTGGGCGCGCTGCCCCGCAGACCTCCTGTGTTCCGCCAAGGCCGCCTCCAAAGCCTTCCATCAGGCGCAGAGCCGCCTGCCGATCCAGCGCCATCTCTTCCAGAAAAGCAGCGAACACCGCTTGGGAACAGGTATAGCCGTCGGCATAGCCCTGAGCCGCAATTTTCATCCGTTCATCCAGCGTCATCCTTCTTCCTCCGTTTCATTCAGCGTCCAGCCGCAATCCCCATGATAAATCATCTGCCTGGTCATGCCGCCGTCAATGCAGATATTCTCCCCAGTGATAAACCCCGCTTTCTCCGAGCAGAGATACAGCGCCATATTGGCAATATCCAAAGGATTTCCCACCCGGCCCACCGGCTGCTGCGCGGCGTCCGCTCCTTCATAGACTCGGTATGCCGTATCAATCCATCCGGGAGAGATTGCGTTTACCCGCACCTTTCCCGATAAGCTGACTGCGAGAGCGTGGGTCAGCGCAGAAATTCCGCCCTTGGCGGCAGTATAGCTTTCCGTCTGCGGTTGGCTCATCCGATCCCGGGAAGAGGAAATATTGACAATGGCCGCCCCCGGCGCAAAATAGGGCAGGAATAGCTTTGCCAGATAAAACGGGGCGGTCACGCCGACTTTCAGCGCATATTCAAAATCTTCATAGCTCGCCTGTTCAATCCCCCGGCTCATAGGCGCGGCGTTGTTAATCAGATAATCCACATGCCCATAATCGGAAACGACCTTTTTTGCAAATCGCTCCAGCGCATCCTGCTCGCCCATATCTCCTTTGAAATAGGCATTATCCAAACGATCGATGATGCAAACCTTTGCCCCGGCTTTGCGAAATTCTTCGCAGATGCATCTGCCGATTCCCTGTGCGCCGCCCGTCACCACGGCGATTTTTTGTTCAAACTCTCCCATGCGCTCCTCCTTTCCGCATGTCCAAAAGCCACCGATTGTATTCATCAAACAGCGGAGCGTCGTCGATATAAAAAATTTCCCAAATATCCGGGCGCAGCTCCTTTACCCGCTCATACGCGCCCGGCACGATCATGCCCCGCCGGCAGTGAAGGAGCGTCGGCCTTCCCTGCGGTATTTGCATGTAAAGCGCGTCCTCTTCCTCGCTGTCAAGCTCCTCGATGGGAATATTGATTGCACCTTAAAATATTTTTTATTGTACCACCTTGCGTCGGCGACATCAACGATGATCAGGTTTTCCGCCCCTGCATATCTTTCAGCGCTTTCTCCGGCGTCATTGCCCCTGAGTCGTTTTGCATCATATCCTCCGCACAAACTGTTGATTCGGCATTTTCCATCGCAGCAGTCTCTCTTTCCGCTCCTCTGCCGGGCGCCCCATAGGAACCGAAAGTTGAAATTGGCTCTCGATGAGGCGCCCGAGCATTGGCGCAGCCCTCCATAACGGCGCAAAGCACCAGGAGCAAAATGAGCATCAAAGGCTTGTGCTTTTCATCTCGATTCCTCCTAAGCTGTTTGTCGGCAAGAGCAGGGAAATATCTTCCAGCACTGCGGGCATATGCCCCACCAGGAAAAGCGCCATGATTGTCCAGGTCCGCGGCTCTGTCATGCAGGTTCCTAAATAGCCGTATGTGGGAATCAACAGAGCTGCTCCCGGCGTCTTGATCAGAAGCTCTATACAGCTGGAGGCTACCGGCGCGGCCTTATAGCCCATAGACTGCATGGCGGTGCACAGGCAGAACAGCATGCCGAGAATCGGGAAAAAGGGCAGCACCACCCGCATGGCCAGAACGCCGCCGGAAAGAATGCCACTATCCTGCGTTCCAGTGTTCAGGCGAATCAGCGCTTCTCCTCTATCAGGTATACCACGCCGCAGGCAATCACGCCGCCCATGGCTATCGGAATGTTGGGATTAGGTCCCGTGCCGGCATAACCTGTCGCCGCAATGACCACGCCGATAAAAGCGAAGCTGGAGCCCAAATAGCTCGGAACTCGGCCGCCGACAATTAAGAAGAATAAAAGCGTTCCGATGCCGCTCATGAAGATTGCGACATTGGGATCCAAACCCATAATCAGCGGTGCGAGCACCGTGGAACCGAACA
>USII01000170.1 GCA_900554725.1 uncultured Eubacteriales bacterium | reverse complement strand
GCTTTATAGACGACCTGATTAAGGTTTTAAAACATCGCTCTTTGGGCCTAAAGCCCTATCAGAAGATCGTCGCACAGGTGGTATTTGCGGCGCTGGTTTCTGTTTATGCCTATCAAAACCCTGCCATTGGTTCTTCTCTGTATGTGCCGATTTTAGATACCTACTGGGATCTTGGAATTTGGTATATTCCTTTTACTATGTTTGTCATCATCGCCATGACCAACAGCGCCAATCTGACAGATGGCTTGGACGGCCTTGCTGGCAGCGTGACGCTGGTAAGCGCTGCAACCTTTACATTGATTCTGTTTCCCTTTATCGAACAGACGGTCTGGGGGGAGGATATGGCGGTGTTCGCCGCGGCGTTTACCGGCGCGATTTTGGCGTTTCTTCGCTACAATGCATATCCGGCAAAAGTGTTTATGGGCGATGTTGGCTCCTTCTTTTTGGGAGGTGCCCTCACCATGATGGCTATTGTTTCGAGGCTTCAGCTTTTGCTCCCGGTGATGTGCATCATGTATGTCGTTTCCAGCATCTCCTGCATTTTGCAGGTGGGCAGCTACAAGCTGCGCGGCGGAAAGCGGATTTTTAAAATGGCGCCGCTGCACCACCACTTTGAACTTTCGGGGGTGCATGAAACGAAAATTGTCTGTGTCTATACGATTATTACGGTAATTGGCTGCCTGATCGCGCTGCTCATGGTGAACTGAAGAACCGATGCCTTCTCCTGTGCTGGGGAAAAGGGCGGTTTTCAAAGGAGAACAGGATGATAGAAGTAGGAAATAAAAAGGTGATGGTTGTGGGCATGGCCAAAAGCGGCTTTTCTGCCGCCCGATTGCTGCTAAAGCTGGGCGCGCGTGTGTTGCTTTACGATCAAAAACCTGCAGATGCCTTTGAAGGGATACAAGAGCTTTTGGATGCCGGTGCAGAGAGCCGGCTCGGATGTGATCCAGAGGAAGCTGCAAAAGAAGCGCAGATGCTGGTGCTGAGCCCGGGCGTTCCTGTAAAACAGCCCTTTATCGCGCAGGCGCAGGAGGCGGGAAAACCGGTTATTTCCGAAATTGAGCTGGGCTATCGGGCTGCACAGGCGGATTTTGTTTGCATCAGCGGGACAAATGGAAAAACGACGACAACTGCCCTGACAGGGCAGATTTTTTCAGATGGCGGCCGCCATACCTATACCCTTGGCAATATTGGCGTGCCCATTTGCGATAAGGCGTTGGAAACCAGGCCAGGGGATGTGATTGTGGCGGAGGTTGCCGCACTCCAGCTGGAAACGATAGATCAATTTCATCCGCGGGCGGCTGCCCTGCTCAACCTCACGGAAGATCATTTAAACCGTTTTGGGACGATGCAGTATTATGGCGATTGTAAAATGCGGGAATTTGAAAACCAGACTGCGCAGGATTTTGCCGTTTTGAACCTGGATGACCCTCTCACAGCCCAGCGCATTGGGCAAATTCGCAGTCATCTGCTGCTGTTTAGCCGCAAACAGGAAGTGGAGGAAGGGGCATATCTGAAAAACGGCAGCATAGTATTTAGAATGAACGGAAAAGAGCAGGAAATCTGCCCGGCAGCAGATGTGCGGATCCCCGGGTTGCATAACCTGGAAAATGCACTGGCGGCTGTCTGCCTTTCCATGTGCATGGGGATAGATCCAAAATCCATTGCCCATACGCTGCGCACTTTCCCGGGCGTGGAGCACAGGATTGAATTTGTGCGGGAAGTGGGAGGAGTGCGCTATATCAACGATTCCAAGGGCACAAATCCGGATTCCACAATCAAGGCAATCCAGACGATGACAGCGCCCACAATTTTAATTCTGGGCGGCTATGACAAGCAGAATACTTTTGACGATATGTTCGCTGCGTTTACAGAGAACATCGTAGGCATTGTCGTTTTGGGGGCGACAAAGCAAAAAATTCTAAAGGCGGCAGCGGACGCAGGCTACCCTGCCTGCCGCATAAAAACGGCTGATACCTTCGAACAGGCAGTGCAGTCGGCGCGGCAGATGGCTCCAAAGGGAGGGGTCGTGTTGCTTTCGCCGGCGTGTGCAAGCTGGGATATGTTCAAAAATTTCGAACAGCGGGGCGAAGTGTTTAAGGAAATTGTACATGGTTTTGAGGAGTGTGAGGGTTGAATAGCAGAGCCGCTCTGGTGCGCGGGGAAGGGCATGCCGTGCAGGGAAAAGAAAAGAAAAGAAAAGTGCGCTATAAGCAGACATTCGATTATACGATGATCGTTACCCTTGTGCTCCTGCTTTGCATCGGGCTTGTGATGGTCTATTCCTCCAGCTATTATATTGCAGAGCTCAACGAGGAATCCAGCGCGTTCTACTTTTTAAAGCAGCTCATTTGCGTGGCGATCGGCGCCTTGTTTATGATTTTCTTTATGTTTTTCGATTATCACTATTTTTTCGAGCTGCCCTACAAAAAGTATAAGTGGCTTACGCCCTTTAAATGGATAAAGCCCTACTGGGCGATTCTGATTTTCGGGCTCATCACCCTTGGATTGGTCTTTGTGCCGGGTATCGGCGTAGAGCTCAATGGCTCGAGGCGTTGGATTAATGTTGGAATCAGCATTCAGCCCTCAGAGATCATGAAAGTTGCGCTCATCATTTTTATTTCCTGTTCCATCGGGAAAAACCCGAAAAAGATGCGCTACTTTACTTACGGGATGCTGCCCTTTCTGGCAATTTTGCTGGTGGCCTGCGCCATCATCTATAAACAGCCGAACTTCTCAGCCATCATGTGCATTGTGGCTCTTGTCATGTGCATGTTGTATGTGGGCGGCGCCAGGCTGACGCATCTTGGCGCGATTATTGCCGCCGCGGGAATTGCTGCCGTCATTTTGGTGACACAGGAAGATTACCGCGCAGATCGCCTG
>USII01000169.1 GCA_900554725.1 uncultured Eubacteriales bacterium | reverse complement strand
TCAGCCCCGCGAAATGGAGCACAGAATCGATCTCGTGCTGGCTGAAAATCTGCCCCAACAGCACTTTATCCCGAATATCTCCGTAATAGAACAGAGGGGTCTTCCCAGTAATTTCCATCAGCGCTTCCACGACGCTGCCCTTGGAATTGGCAAGGTTATCCAGGATGATAACCTCTCTTCCCGCCTCCAGCAGCTTAACGCAGGTATGCGCTCCGATATATCCCGTTCCCCCAGTAACCAAAACAGCCATATATTCTCCTTACTGCGGGCTCACCCGCTCGATCATGCCGCACATCTTCTCTATAATCGTGGGCCAGCTGTAATGTTTTTTGACATATTCCCTCGCCCTGCCGCACATTTGCCCATACTCCAGTGAATCCTGCGCCAAAAAAGCCAGACCCTGGGCAAACTGCTCGTAGCTTTCAAATGCAAGGCCCGCCCCGCTCTTTTGGCAATGGGCGCGAAGAACCGCGCATTTGCCATTGACAAGCACTGGCCTTCCCATGGCCATGCTCTCCAAAACCACCATGGAGAGGCTTTCAAATTCAGATGCCAGCACCAAGCCCCGCGCCTGGGCCAGCAGCGCATATTTTTCTTCCTCTGAAACAAAGCCAAGGCTGCGCACATGCTCCTGCTCTTCCAGGGGCATATTCACTTTTCCCGCCAGCACCAAATCCAGCTGCGCTCCGCTCTCCTCTAGAAACCTGGAGAAAAATTCCAACAGTACGCCGCAGTTTTTAGATTCATCGATTCTGCCAAGATAGAGCAAATATGGCCGCTTCAGGCCAAAACTCTGCCGAACATCCGGGAGCGTTTGCTCCTTAGGTGCGGAAATCCCAATCCCGCAAATTTCCCAGGGAATATGCTCTACACCAAATTTTTTCTGGACAAAAAGCCTCTCTTCCTCGGTATTAAACAAAAACCCCCTTGGAGAGCGAAATACCTTTTCAAAAACCGGCAAATAGATTGCCGGCTCATCGTGGGCCTCCGGGATAAAGAGCGCATTCGGCATGCCAGGCAGCGCCATCGCCGTTGTATAATATAGGTATGTGCTGAACAGAACAGCCTGAAACTGCGTATAGTTGGCCCAAAGATATGCCACAAGCTCCCTGCACACCGGCCCCTGTTCCCAGAAAAATGCCCGCTCTGTTTCTGGGGAAACCGGGCGGCCGGAAAGGGCCTCCAGGCAGATTTCAGAAAACACCGCCATATCCCGCTCCCGCTCAACGCGAAAACGGCTCACCTGCACGCCATTTAACATTTCCTCCCCTTCGGGATATTCGTTTTTCCAGGTGATATAGTCTATGGCGCAAGTTGTCATCACGCGGACATCGTAGAACGGGACCAGATGCTCTGCAAACAGCCTGCATTGCAGCTCTGCTCCACCGTTTACCTCCAGGCCATAGCGCTGGCAAACAAAGCAGATCTTTTTCTTGCTCATTTACTCTCCAAAAAATTTTGCAGCAGACGAATCAAAAGCGCCCGCACATTTTCATAGGAAAAATCCTCCAGGCGCTGTTCCTGCGTTTGCAGAATCCGCGCCTTCAGAGCCGGATTTTGCAGCACACGGTCCATCATCATGCCGACAAAAACAGGGTCTTTCTCCTCAAGCAACACGCCGCTGCCGCCAAGCGTATAGGGAATGGCCGTGCTGGAATAGGCCATCACGGGAACATCAAAAAGCATAGCTTCAATCAGCGGCACGCAAAAGCCCTCGTGCTCGCTCATACAAAGGAACAGATCTGCCACGCTGTAATAGGCCAGAATTTCCTGGAAACCCACATGCCCCTTAAACAGAACAGCCTCTTCCAGCCCCAACTCGCGGACATACTTTTTAAGCGCCGCGCTATAGGATTCCATTCCACCATCCGAGCCGACGAGAAACAGCCTCGACTTTTTATTGATATTCCTGTTGTAATAGCAAAATGCGCGGATGATATCTTCCTGCTTTTTATGCGGAGCAACTCTTCCAACAAACAGGATATTGAGAAAATCATCGTCATACATCTGGATGGTTTTGGCATCCGGTTCGCGCTTATAGTCCTCATAGGGGATGAGCACCGGGCGCACATCGATGGGGCAGGTATAGCCCATGCGCCGCAGATCCTGCTTATTGAATTCGGAATCCGCCAGGCAGTAATCCATATAAGGAGCCATTTGCTTTGTGCACTCAAGCCCATAGGCCGTGGCCCACTGCGTCTGCTTGGAATAGCCCTGGAAAAAATGCGGCGGCGTAATATTATGATACACCATGATCTTGCGGCAGGGAAAGTCTTTCAGGCGCAGGCACATATCGTTGCCAATGGCCTGATGGTAGATGATGACATCCTCCTTCTGCGGCTTCATTTTATTCCAGGAAACCGCGCGGTTTTTCACTTTTTCCGCAATACCCTCCGCATAAATTCCCGTTGGAATGCCCATTTGGCGAATGACCGTATCGATTGCCAAAACATCGTTGCTCACTGCATCTCCATAGGAAATGGACGGCGTCATCTGATAAATTTTCATTTTATTTCTCCCTGAATGAACCGGTGCATGCACTTTTCAAGCTGCGCATAGATTCTCTCATAGGAGAAATCCCGCAGCCGCTCCTGCTGGCCCTTTACCACCTGTTCTTTTAGCCTTTTATCTTCCAAAACGCGCTGCATCACCTTTGCCACAAAAATCGGGTTCTTTTCCTCAAGCAGTACGCCGCTGCCGCCAAGCGTAGAGGGAATGGCCGTGCTATCGTAGGCAAAGATGGGCACATGGAAAAACATCGCCTCCACCAGGGGCACGCAGAAGCCCTCGTGCTCGCTCATGCACAAAAATGCATCTGCCAGGTGATAATAGGCCAAAATCTCCTGAAAGGGAACGCCGCCTGTGAAGATGATATCATCGAGCCC
>USII01000168.1 GCA_900554725.1 uncultured Eubacteriales bacterium | reverse complement strand
ATTTCTTTATTTTCAAGGGCCTGCTGCCCTTTTCTTCTATGTTTAGAATAGCATATCCCTGCAAAAACGGGAAATATAAAATAGATATATCGATATATCAATATCGATATATCTATATTGATACAAAATTATCTACTGGAACAGTTTCTTCTGGGGCGGTTCCTGCCCGGGCAGGCGGGCGATCTCAAGATACTGGCTGCTTTGCTGCATAAAGACGCTTTCTCCCGGCGCCAGCGGGCAAAGCTTTGCGCCATCCACCACAAGCAGGGGGGCATGCCCTTCCTCCGGCGCCTCATCCGGCTCTACACGCAGCTGCACACTATCCCCTTGCGCCGTCACAATCGATCGCGCAGCCACAGAGTGGGGACATACCGCGGTGACCACCAGGTTTTTGGCCAGCGGCTGCACATATGGGCCGCCTGCTGAAAGGTTATAGGCCGTGCTGCCTGTGGGCGTTGCCACCAGCACGCCATCGGATAAAAACCGCTCGAAATATGCCCCGTTCAAATCCACCCGGATGCGCAGCAGCTTGGAGGCGGTGCTTCTATGGATGAGCGCCTCGTTGAAGGCCGTAAAGGCCTTGCCGTCATCTGGCCCATCCGGCCCGCACACATGCCCCTCCAGCAGAATGCGGCGCTCCACGCTGTAATCCCCGCTCAAAATATGCTCCACCGCTTCCTGCATGGCCTGGGGTTCAACCTGCGCCAGATACCCCAGCCGCCCCAGGTTTACCCCGAGCAGCGGAATCTGCCAGCCAAGGAGCATGCGTGCCCGGCTAATCATCGTGCCATCTCCCCCGAGCGTCACCGCAAGATGCAGGGATGGAAGCACCTCCCGGCTGAGCGGCCGGGCCCCAAGGCTCTGGCTCAACTCCTCCGGCACAAAGGCCTGCGCCCTTCCTCCAAGCAGAGCCAGCAGCTTCCTGGTATGCACCAGACCGTCATCTTTTTGTTCGTTGGGCAAAATGGCAATGCGCATCTCTTTCATCTTTTTTCTCCTGCCGCCAGCTCTGCCTGCAATTGCTTCACCTTCTGCAAAAACGCCTGGTCTATCTCTGTTGGCCGATATCCCTTTTGGAAAATCAGCACATCCCGGCAGCGCTCTGCCCCCTGGCAGCGGCGCTGCACCAGGCCAAAGCGAGCCAGCTCCTGCGCGGGGAGCGGCGAAGCCCATAGATATGCCTCCGGCACTTGCGCAAGCAGGTTTAACTGGCTCGCGCGCTCATAAACACCGATGCATCTGCCGTTCTGTCGCTCTTCCTGCATGCGCCGCGCCCCGGCGGAAGTGCTCTGCGGCTCGCCGCATAAAAGCTCCACCCCATCCTGAAGCGCCTGCATCGAAAGCATCTCTTCCCCTGCCAGAGGGCTGGCAATAGAGCAGAGCACCAGCGGCTCAAATTCCCAGAGCAGCTCCCCTTCCAGGGAGCGTTCCTCCAACTGTTTTTGATAGTAGGCCTCCTGGGAAATTTCATAGCGGATCATTCCAAGAGTACTTTCGCTTTCCGCTACGCTGGCGATCGCCTCCATGGCATCTGCCTCCCGCAGGGTGATTTCCATCGGGCTTTTCAGATTGAGCTCGCGCACGAAGCGCGCAAACGCCAGGGAAAGATAGCCCGCGCGGGGAATACAGATATGAAAGCGAATGCGCCCATCATCCGGCCGGTAGATGGCCTCCATCTCCTCGATTTGGCAGAGGATTGCCTTGGCGCGGGCCAAAAATTCCTCTCCTTTGCGCGTGGGCGCGACACCTCTGGATGTGCGGCGGAAAATCGCAATGCCCACCTGTGCTTCCAGTTCCTTGATGGCTTTAGAGAGGTTTGGCTGCCCCATAAAAAGGTTTTCCGCCGCTTTTGTGATGGAGCCCGTCTTTTCCACTTCTACCGCGTATTTGAGATGCGCAAGATTCATTCTGTCCCCCTATCTTTTTTCATCTGCTCCCTTAAATGCTGGGAGAGGGCGGCCAGCGAAGCTGCCATATTTTCATGATGCACCAAAATGCCCTCGGGCACGGTAAGGTGTGCAGAGGCAAAATTCCAGATTGCCAGCACACCGCCTTCCACCAGCTTATCGCATACCTCCTGGGCATGGGCTGCGGGCACGGTGATGATGCCGATATGCGCATTCAGCCTTTTGCAGAGATCAGGCGCCTTCTGTATGGGGAAAACCTGCGTTCCCCCTATCGTCTTTCCCATAAGCTCTTCCCTGTTATCAAATGCGGCGACAATCTCCAGCCCATAGGCCGCAAAGCCCCGGTAGCTTAAAAGCGCGCCGCCCAAATGCCCTGCGCCGGCAAGCACCGCGCGGTTTACATCGTCATATCCCAAAAAGCGCTCAATATCCCGCATGAGCATGGCGACATCGAACCCCCGCTTGGGCTTGCCCGCCTGCGAGCTTACCGCCGCGAGATCTTTTCGCACCTGCACTTCGTTCAGCCCCAAATCCGCCGCGATCGCGGGCGCCGAGATGCTCTGCTTATGGCCATTCTGCGCTCTGAGATAGTTTAGATAAAGCGGCATGCGCTGCAATGCCTGCTTGGAAATGGATTGGGGCCCTCGCCTATATTCCGCCATTCCGCGCCTCCAATATCAATCATTTTCTATCGATATTATTATACTGGCTTCCAGGCGTTTGTCAAACATCCGCTTTTACCGGGCGCCTTTTTCCGCCCCAGGCTGCTCCAAAAGCTCCCTTAGAAGCTGTTCTGCCGGGGGATAGCCATCCTCGATCAAAAAATAGTTGCAGCCGTTCTGCCTGCACCCGCGAAGATAGGCTTCGTTGTCCCTAAGCACCGATTCCAGCGTGCATCCCGTATCGTCCAGCCGCTGTTCGATTTCATTGGCATGCCCTTTGATATCTGAAAAATGCCCGAGGATATATTCCCTGCTCATGACGAGGCAACACCAG
>USII01000167.1 GCA_900554725.1 uncultured Eubacteriales bacterium | reverse complement strand
TCAGGGAGATGAAAATTGGTAATCAACGCATCGACACATCGAAAGCGGTAGCCGGGATAGATGAAAATATCCGTATTCCCACTTTGCTCCTTCACTCTGCCCTCCTGATCCGCTGCGCTTTCCAGCGTGCGCACAGAGGTTGTCCCAACGGCGATCACCCTTCCGCCCCGCTCCTTTACTGCATTGATGCGGTGCGCGGATTCTTCAGAAATGCTATAATATTCGCTGTGCATTTTATGGTCTTCCAAGCGCTCCGCCTTTACCGGACGGAAAGTTCCAAGCCCAACATGGAGCAGCACGGGGATAATATCTACACCTTTTTTTTTGATATTCTCCATTAGCTCTGGCGTAAAATGCAGCCCAGCTGTAGGCGCAGCAGCAGAGCCGCGCTCCTTGGCATAGACGGTTTGATAGCGTTCCCGATCTTCCAGCCGCTTTGTAATATAGGGGGGCAACGGCATATTCCCATATTCATCCAGCAGCGCTTCAAATGATCCCTGAAAGCAAAATTTAACCTTTGTGACGCCATCTTCCTGTTTCTCTAAAATTTCCGCCTCCAGCTCCTCTGCAAAGCTTACCCGATCTCCCGGGCGAAGCTTTCTGCCTGGCCGCAGAATCACTTCCCATGTATCCTTCGAAAGCTGATTGAGCAAAAGAAACTCCACTTGGCGCCCTGTGCCCTGCTTCTTGCCATACAGGCGGGCGGGGATTACTCTGGTATCGTTAATCACAAGGGCATCCCCTGGATTTAGGAAATCGATGATATCTCGAAATATCTTATGCTGAACACTACCTTCTGCCCGATTATAGACCAGCAGGCGGGAAGAATCTCTCGGATCTGCGGGTGTTTGCGCGATCAGTTCCTGGGGCAGATCATAGTAAAATTCACTTGTATTCATGCCTAAAACAGCCTCCCCTGGCCATCTTCCTTTTGCCTATCTTCCGGCTTTTCAAAACCCAGATGCCGATATGCAAGGTCTGTCACGACGCGCCCTCTTGGCGTGCGCATAAGAAAGCCTATCTGCATCAGATACGGCTCATAGACATCTTCGATTGTAGCAGGTTCTTCCCCTGTCGCAGCCGCCAATGTTTCCAATCCCACAGGGCGCCCGCCGAACATGGTGATCATCGTGCTGAGCAGTGTTCGATCAACTCCATCCAGCCCAAGGCTATCCACCTCCATCATATCGAGCCCCCGATCCGCAATCTCTTTTGTAATGATGCCATCTGCCTGCACTTCTGCAAAATCCCGCACACGCCGCAGCAAACGGTTGGCAATGCGCGGCGTACCCCGGCTGCGGCGGGCAATCTGCATTGCGCCATCGTGTTCTATCTGAATTCCCATAATCGAGGCAGAGCGTTCTACGATAATATCCAGCTCCTCCGGAGAATAGAGCTCCAGCCGATTGATGACGCCAAAGCGATCCCGAAGGGGCGAAGTAAGCATTCCAGCTTTTGTCGTCGCTCCTACCAGCGTAAACCTAGGCAAATCGATGCGCAAAGACTTTGCACTTGGTCCCTGGCCGATGATGATATCCAGCGCAAAATCCTCCATCGCCGGATACAACACCTCTTCCACGCTGGCATTGAGCCTATGGATTTCATCAATAAAAAGGACATCTCCCTCGCCCAAGTTTGTAAGCAGTGCAGCCAAATCTTTTGGCCGTTCGATTGCCGGCCCGGAGGTAATGCGCAAATTTACATTCAGCTCATTTGCAATGATTTGGGAGAGCGTTGTTTTTCCAAGCCCAGGAGGGCCATATAAAAGGACATGATCTAGCGCTTCACCGCGTGTTTTGGCCGCCTCGATGAAGATGCGCATCTTTTTCTTTACTTTCTCCTGCCCGATATACTCATCCAAAACTCTCGGGCGCAAACTGACTTCCATAGGGGCTTCCGATTCCCTGGAAAATCCAGAAACAATGCGCCCTTCTCCGTTTTCTTTTTCCAACATATACTGTCCTCTCTATTTCTATCCAATGCGCTTTATGGCAAGCAGGATGAGCTCTTCCGCCGTGTCCGCCAAGGAGGATACATCCGAAACGGCACTTGTCGCTTCCGCCTTGGCATACCCCAGGCTCACCAGTGCGGCTATCGCATCGCCAACAGCCGTATTGACCGCCGTATCCTCTTCCTTTGAGAGAACTACATCCTGTGCTTTGATCTTATCCTTAAGCTCCAATACAATTTTTCCCGCAGTTTTAGGGCCGATTCCCGAAACCTTGGAGAACGCCCGGGCATCTGCAGAAAAGATTGCCGCGGCAACTTCTCTGGCCGGCATCTCCGAAAGGATTGCCCTTCCCGCCTTGGGGCCGACACCGGAAACGCCAATCAGCTTCTCAAACATCTCTTTTTCCGCTTCGCTCGAAAACCCATAGAGGGATAGTTCCTCCTCCCGCACGACGAGATGCGTATAAAGCGTCGCCTCTTCGCCGATCTTGCATGCCTGAAGGTATCCCTCGGTGACAAAAATTTTATATCCCACTCCACCGCAGTCCAGCGCCACAAAATCTCTGCCTCTCACTGCAAGTGTCCCGCGCAGATATGCATACATATACCTTCCTCCTGCTAATCACGAAAATACCGATTCGCCTTGCGATAATTGACTGTCTGCGCATGGCAAATAGCAACTGCAATGGCATCTGCAGCATCATCCGGCTTTGGGATGTCCCGCAGCGCCAGTATTGTTTTTACCATCGTTTGAACCTGGTGCTTATCTGCCCTTCCATATCCCACAACAGCCTGTTTTACCTGAAGCGGCGTATATTCATAAAGCTCCTTGTTCTTTTTATAAACCGCCATCAGCGAAACGCCCCTGGCCTGAGCTACGGCGATACCCGTCTTTACATTCTTGGCAAAAAACAGTTCCTCAAAAGCCACAGCGTCCGGAGAAAAGCGCTCCATCAGCTGCGTAGTGC
>USII01000166.1 GCA_900554725.1 uncultured Eubacteriales bacterium | reverse complement strand
GGCGGTCACGGCGCAGCAGGTCGCGGCGCATATCCCAGTAATCCTCGCTGTTGGGCTGGGCCAGCAGGGCCTCGGCGTTCTCCACCGGCATGGGCTTGTAGAAATAATAGCCCTGCGTATACAGGCAGTCGGCGGCCTGCAGCATGGAGACCTGCTCCGGCGTTTCCACGCCCTCGGCGATGATGGGCAGATTCAGGCGGTTGATTATGCAGACCATGAGGAAATCCGCATGAATAAGGGCGGGATTTTTTCCAAAATTTTTAAATAATGGAAGGAACGCTAAGTCAACCATATCTGTTTGCAGCTGCCATGTATGTGGGAATGTTGGGGGCCGCAGTCTATTTTCTTTTCGCCTGGGCCAGAAGAAAATGGAAGCGCAAGGCGGGCAAGGCTTTCTTAGATGTGCTATACTGTCTTTTCATGCTTGCGGCTACGGCAGGCATGCTCTATGTGGTATCAGATTTTCGCGTGCGCGGCTTTTACTTTGTGGGTATTGGGCTTGGATTTTTGGTTTATTGCCTGGGAATTAGGCCTATGATGCGGCTCTTGGGCAGGCTCATGCATACAAAGCATCCTGGAGTTGACAAATGATATGGAAAACCTCTAATATATAAGAATAAGGAACAGTGCAGGAGGTTTTGCTATGGCTCAGGAACGCAAAGCCGTGCCCGATGCTTCGGATGCGGGCAACAACAAAAAGTTGGATAAAAAAAGCAAAGGCGATCCGCGCGTTACTCAGCGAAGAAAGACATTGATTCGCTGGGCGATTCTTGGGGTTGCATGTGTCTATGCGGGAATTACATTGGCGCTGCAACAGCGCACAATTAGCGCGCAAAAAAAGGAGGAGCAGGATTTGCAGCAGCTGCAGCAACAGATGGAGCAAGAACTGGAAATCCTGAAGGAAAAAGAGGCATATACCGGCTCAGATGCCTATATCGAGCGAGCGGCCCGGGAAAAGTTTGGCTGGGTTAAGGACGGAGAGATCATCTTCCGCAAACAGGAAGACGAAGGAGCTGCTAATGCGCAGCCCACCCAATCTGCAGTTCCGGAGGAATAACGGATGCAGAAGGAATTTGCCATTGATATTGGCACAAATTCGATTCGGCTGCTATATGCAGTTTGGGAAAATGGCAAGCTTAAAACTGTGCAGAAGCTGGTCAATACCGTGCGCACGGGCGAGGGTGTCAATGCCAGCGGCGTACTGTGTGAAGCAGCTATTCTGCGAACACTGGAGGGAATTTCCGGCTTTCTTAAGAAGGCAAAGGCCTGGGGCGCAGAACAAGTCCCTGCTTTCGCGACAAGCGCGGTGCGAGATGCTTCCAATGGGGAAGCTTTTGTGCGGCGGGTTTGGCAGGAACTCGGCGTGCGGGTTCAGATTCTGCAAGGCAAACAGGAGGCGCTGTGCGGCATCACTGGTGCTCTATGCGCAAAAACCGAGGGGGGTATCCTCGATATTGGTGGCGGCAGTACGGAAGTGGCGGTGCTGCGCAAGGGCGTGCTAGAGTGCGCCGAAAGCGTGAATGTGGGCTGTGTGCGCGGGCTGGAACTTTTTTGTGAGGACGAATATGAAAAAGTCATCTCCTGGGCGCAAGAGCGTTTTGAACGGTTGAAGCTAAAAGATCTGCCCGAGATTTATGCCATAGGAGGTACGGCTACGGCGCTGGCAGCTATTGATTTGGGGCTCGAACGCTACGACCCGGATCTTGTAGATGGGCATGAGATGAGCGCCCAAAGGTTGGAAGCACTCATGGGGCAGATTCATGACCTCCCCAAGGAAGAACGCATCAAACGCATGTGCCTGGATAGTGGGCGTGCAGAGGTGATTGTCTTTGGATTGGGCGTGATGCTTGGGTTTATAAAGGCATATGGAATTCCAAAAGTTATCGTGAGCGAGGCGGATAACCTGGAAGGGTATGTTTTGTTAAGGCGGCAGGGGAGAATTTGAACTGTAAAGTTCCGCTTGACAAAATTTTAGTTTCATTATATAATATGAACTACCGCAGTAAGCGGCTTAATAACGCGGGGTAGAGCAGTTTGGTAGCTCGTCGGGCTCATAACCCGGAGGTCGTGTGGTTCAAATCCCACCCCCGCAACCATTTGGCGGCGTAGCTCAGTTGGCCAGAGCATTCGGTTCATACCCGGAGTGTCATGTGTTCGAATCACATCGCCGCTACCATAAAAAGCTTTGAAAGTTTATGCCTTTCAGAGCTTTTTTGTTTGCCTTTTTTCCGGAGGGGGGTTCTCACCGCATCGCCTCTGTGACGCTCCGGGTATGAACCGGAGGTTCTAGCAGAGCGCCAAAGGAGTGGGCGTAACCGTGCGTCTCTCCATGGACTGGCCGAATTTTGAAGCGATTGCGCCATGGACAGGAACAATTGCGGCGCGAACGTGAGCAATCGCGGATGGTGGGTTGACAAATCCCACTTTTATGGTACCATAAAGGCGTTGACAAAAAGGAGGCAGAAAATTATGAAAAAGCGCATCGTTACATTGATGCTTGCGGCGATGCTTTTGTTGCTGGCAGGCTGTTCCGGCGGCGGGGAAGAGAGCTCGTCTACGGCGCTAAACGTGGTGGTGGCGGCCACCTATGTGGACGATAGCATGGTGGAAGGGCTAAAGACTGAGTTGGCTACGCTCACGGACTATCCGGATATCACCATTTCCACCGTAGCCATGGGCGATTCTGAAGCCGATCCCATGGGCACCATGGCGGGTATGGCGAAACTTTCCGGCATGATGGCCGCGGGCGAAGTGGATGTTTTGATTACCGACGCGGACAACGCGCGCCGCTATGGCGATAACGGTGAATCCTATATCGCTTTGTCGGAATTGTTTACAGAGGAGGAGCTTGCAGCGCTGTCTGCCGAGGCAACTGGCGTGCCCGTGCTGGATGACGAAGGGCAGGAAACCGGCGAAACCAGCGCGGCGTGCGGCTTTATCCTCAGCGAAAGTGCCAGCGCGCTCACCGGACTTG
>USII01000165.1 GCA_900554725.1 uncultured Eubacteriales bacterium | reverse complement strand
CATCGACAAGCAGGCCGAGAAGCTGGGCATCGTCCAGGATATCCTCCTGGAGGTGAACATCGGGCGGGAGGAGAGCAAATCCGGCGTACAGGAGGAAGAGCTTCTGCCCTTCCTGGAGCAGCTTCAGGTGCTGCCGCATCTGCAGATTCAGGGCTTGATGGCCATTGCGCCGATTGCCGAGAATCCGGAGGAAGTGCGCAGGTATTTTGCGAGGATGAGAGAGCTTTTTGAAAAGATGCCCACAGGCGAAAACATGGAGCGGAAATTTCTCTCGATGGGTATGTCTGGGGACTATCAGGTGGCAATTGAAGAAGGGGCCAACATGGTGCGGGTTGGTTCGCGGATATTTGGCGCACGCGATTATCAGTAGATGGAGGATGCAGAAATGGCAAAGAATTTCTGGAAAAAAGCTTTTGGGCCTTTGGGCGGAAACGACGATGAAGAGTACTATGATGAGGAAGAGATGATGGAGGATCAGTACGGCGAGGATTCCTATGAGGATGAGCCGGAGCGCCAGGAGCCCGCGTATGAGGAGCCGAGCTTTTCTAGAAGGCGCAGCAAGGTGATCTCTATGCCTGAAAATAGGACAAGCGCCTCGGGCGATACGCAGATGAAAATGATCATTTTCCGGCCCACTTCTTACGATGAAACGCAAAGCGTGATCGATAGTCTGAAGGCCAGAAAGCCCATTATTGTCAACCTGGATGAGATAGATGTTGCCGTAGCGCAGCGGATTTTGGATTTTATCAGCGGTGCAGTTTATGCGCTGGGCGGTGATATTAAAAAGGCAGCGCGTAATATCTTTGTCGTAGCACCCTCCAATGTGGAAGTTACGAGCAATATGTCGGCAGAGCGCTCGTCTGGTGATTTTGACTTTAGAAGCGTTTAAAGCTGATTTTTAGGGTTTGGCGGGAGAATCTATAAAATATGGAACTGACAAAAGCATATATTCACACGGTGAAATTTGAACAAAAGCGCGGGCGCTATGATGCGCAGGAAGTGGATCGCTTTTTGGATCAGGCCGCAGAAGAGGCGGAGCGCCTCCAGCAGGAACTCAAGCAGAATAAAGAGCAGCTGGAAAAATATCGCAGCATGGAAACGGCGCTGACATCTGTTATGGTAACAGCCGAGGCAAACGCCAAAAAGGTGGAAGAACAGGCGGCGCAAAAAGCTGCGGAGATTGTTGCAGAGGCGCAGGCAGAGGCGGATAAGGTGCGGGGCGCCATTGCAGAGCAGGAAACGGCGCTGAAAGCGCAGTATGAGGCGGAGCGTACGGCTCTTTTGAATGAGGTGGAGAAGCTGCGCCGGTTTTCTACGGAGTATCGCAGCGCGCTGCGCGAAAAGCTGCAGGAGTTTATGGATCAGCTGCAGGATTCTCCCGCTCAGCAGGGAGATTCGCAGGCCAGCATTGATCTTGGCGATATTTTGAAGAACTTGCCGGAAACAGATAGCGAACTAAAAGCGATGATCGACGAATTGCTATAATGGAATGCCTGTTAAAAATGCGGTGCCGCAAAAATAGCGGCCCGCATTTTTTTGTACTCAAGTGCTGTGAGGAACAGTTCGCTCAAAATCGGGCTCTATTGGCCCGGGCTTTTGGGAAAGATAGAAAGAAGGCGGAAAATTGCCTGGGAAAAGGTGGAAAAAGGAGAGCAAAAAGGGGCTGCGCATGCGCAACCCCTTTTTGCTCTTATTGGCCAACATAGGTGATGCCAATTTCTCGATTATCTGGATGCACAGCAATCCAGGTATTTCCAGGCTTTAAGATAATGGGAAGGCCATTTTCAGCGTAGTATTGTGTGGAATCATCCAGGCTTTCGCGCTCCCAATACCCCGAAATATGCTTTCCTCCGATAAAGAATTCACAGTCTCCCTGGCCAACCATCTCCACCATGCGGCGGCCGCCATCGTTTCTGCGAACATAGGTCTCTGCATATTGAACGATGAGATTTTGCACAGTAAGAGGCTGTGTGACGGTGGTCTGCTCTCCATCGGCATCTTCAGTTACGGTGCGCACCTCAAAGGCTTTTCCCTTTTCGTAGCGGTAGAACTTATCCGTGACAGAATCGTATTCGAATGTGACAAAGCCCTCATTATCCGTTACATACGGAAGGCTAATTGTATCTACCGTCTGCCCGCCATAGCCGGGATCTTCATCAAAGGAAAATTGGGTGCGGGAATTTGGAGTATAGTCGTACAGCTCTTCCTGTATCTTGACGAGATCTGTATAGACATTGTGCGGCGCAGAGCGCGATTTATCGCGCCAGAAATAGTCGCTATATGCGCCTTTTACTCCGTCTACACGGACTTTAATATAATCGGTAGAATCCCCATAAATATAGGAAGGAGAGCGAGAATCATCGGGCCCGCCATAATGCACCAGCGGCGCATCCCATTCCTTTTGCATATTGATGTAATAGAGCCGAGCGGAGCGAATGGGGCCCACAACCGTAGGCTTGTTGTCATTATAGATGCACATAAAGCGGGTAATATCTCCCTCGGCCATGGCTTCGTAAATGATATCGGCCTGCTGCAAGCCCGTCTGTGGGCGCGCGTCTGCCTGGTTTTCCACCATGACGGCGATGGGCAGATAATCTGGCCGCTGCTCAAAAGCCATGCCTGTGGTAGGAGAATAGTAAACGACAGGCTCTTTGGAAGGCTCTGGTGAAGGCGATGAAGAGGGCACTTCTATGGAAGGAGAGGTGCTCGAAAGGGACTCTTCCGCTCCGCATGCGCCTATTAAAAGCAGCGCAAGAAACGCCAACAAAAGGGCGAATGTTTTTTTCATATGGCTTGTTCCTCCTCTTTGGGTTACGGTTTTATTGTAGGCGATGGAGGGGGTTCTGTCAATGAAAGGGGAATATTTTGAAACGCGGCAAAATAAGATCAGATAGATAAAACAAAAGGAGAAATTGCCATGAGCGGATATGAGGAGATTAGAAGGCTGGATGCGCGGCCCCATAAAGTGGTTATCGA
>USII01000164.1 GCA_900554725.1 uncultured Eubacteriales bacterium | reverse complement strand
GAGATCCTCTCTGGTCTCGTGGGCTCGGAGATGTGTATAAGAGACAGGGTATACATGGAAAGTTTGGCGCCCTCCCCTGTAAGAAGATCTGTGATATCCACGCCGCACTTATCCGCAATCGTATAAAGAAAACTAAAGGGAAAATCCCTTTCTCCCGATTCATAGGAAAGGTATTCCTCTACGCTCATTCCCGTGGCCTCTGCCATCTCTTGGGCAGAAATCTCAAGAATATCCCGCAGATCGCGAATTCGCTGTGCAATCAGTGCAATGTTTTCTTTCATATTTTTTCTCCTTCCAAATTACAGCGCCAGCGGCGCATAGGTCATAAAAAAACGCCCCTTGCAAAACTGCAAGGGACGAAAACTCGCGGTACCACCCAACTTGACGCCCTGGGGCGCCCACTCTTTTTAGCTCAACCAAGCCTATGCCAATAACGAGGCAAACCGGAGACCCTTACTTCTGTTTCAGGGTTCAGCTCCAAAGGGATAGCGCTCCTTTTCCACAACCGCTTTTCACCCACCAGCGGCTCTCTACATGCTTATCAAGAGGCTTTCTTCTTCAACGCCGTTCTTTTTTGTTATCATAGCACACGCTTGCTTTTGTGTCAACCCAAATCTACTTTATCGCTCTGCACGATAAAAATATTGTTCTTTTCATTCCAGATGACATGATCGCCATCAATATTTTGGAAGTACTTTCCATAGAGTTCTTCCACCTCATCGGGCTGTGAGCCAATCTGCGGCGAGCACTGCACAGTTCCATACACGATGCCGCTCCAGGAAGGATCTATCTCAAACTCCGCATAAATATTTTCTGCGCTCACCGCATATTCCTTTGCCGCAAGCTCTTTTCCCTGGTAGTCATCCACTGTAAAGCGGACAATGGCGCCGTTTTGCAGATTGCTGGAAAAATTGATGCGCAACACGCCATCCTGCGCTTCCAAAGAACAGGAACCATCCAGCTCCACTTTTTGCACGCCCTCCTGCGGCTCCAGCTTTCTTAGCGTGGTACTTCCGCAGGATACAAGCATCAGCATTGTCATAAAAAGCGCCAGGCAAAGCGCCAGAACTTTGGTCTTTTTATTCATTTCCTTCCCCTTACCTTTTAATTTCCAGACTCACTCTTGGGATTATAGAAGTGCTCCAAAACAAAATCGTAGAGTTCGTCTTCATGGATAAGCTCATAGTAATGGCCATCATCGCTGGTTGTAGAAGGAACTCTCCACTGGGTAATCTTGTCCAGAGAAAATTCATTATCCGCAAACTGTGCAAAGGCCAAAATTTCCTCCAGCGTCATATTTGTGGAGATAAACTGAATGAGTTCATTATAGAGCATTGTTGCCGATTTTACCGCGCCCATGCTCTGCACCTTTTTGATAAAGGAGATGATGAACTGCTGCTGGCGCGCACCGCGGCCTTCGTCATTTCCACCAGTCTTGCGATTTTTCAGATATTCTTCCACATTGCTGCTCGTGATGAGAACTTCCTCGCCTTTTTCTCCAACTGTGCTCAAATCCCGATCCAGCACCACCGGAACACCGCCGATGCTATCCGCAAGCGGGCCCATGCCATCCATATCCATGCAGAGATAGTAATCGATGGGAATATTAAATGCGCCATCGCAGGAAATCAGATCTTTTACGCAATCCATGGTATTCTGATATCCAAAGGCATTAGGGCCGCCGCCCTGGGCAAACGCTTCGTTGATTTTCCTGGTGGTTGTTCCCGTCACTTCCCCGGTTTTGGAGTTCAGCTTGTTCATCTTGACCTTGCTATCCCTTGGGATAGACATCATCGTCATCGTGCCATCGCCGTAGTTTACAGAGCAGAGGATGAGAACATCCGTCCGCCAGCCCATGTTTTTCGCTTCTCTCTCCGCATCCGAATCCAGGCCCATGATGAGAAGATTTACAATCTTATCTTCCATGACATGTTCCTGATTATTTTTATCCGTCACGGTAACGCCTGTCACCGTTGGCTTTTTAAATGTATCAAAAGGGTTGGCTTGAATATCCTTATACTTTCCATATGCCCAAACAAGCGTTCCACCGCATACGCATACCAGCACGCCAAGCACAATGGCCAGCCCTCGAATCCAGCCACGGTATTTGCTCTTTTTCTTCTTTGCGGTATTTCGCCGCACTGTATTATGAGTCGGTTGTCTTTGAGCCACTGCTCCACCTCCAAAATCTACTTCCGTTCAACTTAGAAATTATACCATCGCAATATGCTCTTTTCAATATTCCCCAGCTGGAAAGGAACAACAAATTTGTTAATTATCTATATATTTTTTCTATACTGACGGACATTTTGCCTGTATAATATTGCTAAATTGGAAAGAGTAGAAAGGAGAAAAACATGGCAGATTCTGTCTTGGGGCTTGGGCATATTGGCCTTCCCGTGCGGGACTTGGAAAAATCCAGAGCATTTTATACGCAGGTTTTGGGCTTTCGCACCACATGTACTGCTTCATTGGAAAATGGAACGGTGCTTTGTTTTTTGCGAAAGGGGGATTGCGAACTGGAGTTGATCGCAAGGCCGCAGGGCTCGCCCTCTCTTGAGGATGGACATTTTGAGCATCTGTGCCTTAAAGTAGCGGATATTGAAGAGGCTGTTGCCCATTTAAAGAGCCATGGTGTGGACACCGAAGGGCCAATCACAGAACTGGCGGGCGTTTATCAGGGGATTCGGCTCGCCTTTTTCCGAGGGCCAGATGGAGAGCGCCTGGAATTCAATCAGTTTTTATAGAGACACAGCATCCCCGAAAAGTTCCCCATGTAAAAAAGAGCGGCAAGAGCCGCTCTTTTGCTTGCGCTTATGCGCATATGTCATCGTTTGTTCATAGGGCTATCGGCGATTAGCAGCCACAGCCACAGTTGTTTTCCTGGCAGCCGCAGCTGTTTCTGTTATTGCCGCAGCAGCACAGGAGCAGGATGATGATCCAGCAGCAATCCATACCGCCGCCAAAACCGCCATCTCCACAGCCGCAGCACAGAAGCA
>USII01000163.1 GCA_900554725.1 uncultured Eubacteriales bacterium | reverse complement strand
TTCCTCCTGTTTGAAAAACTCTATATTCATATTGTGCCATATCTTAGAAAAATATCAAGGGTTTTCATAGAAAATCCCTGGAAGGGTTTGTCTTTTTTGGCAGGACGGGGTATACTTAATCATATCATATCATATTGGAGTACGCATGAAAAAAATTTCCATTATTGTTCCTTGTTTTAATGAGCAGGAAGTCATCCAAAAGACTTACGGGCGGCTGCGGGAACTTTCTTTGCCCGGCTATGAGAAGGAGATCCTTTTTGTAGATGATGGCAGCAGAGATCGCACGCCTGAAATTTTAAAGGGATTTGCTGCGAGGGATCCGCAGGTGCGCGTGCTGCTGTTTGTGAGAAATTTTGGGCACCAGCCAGCCGTTTCCGCTGGCATCGCGCATTGCTCTGGAGATGCAGCCGTCATTCTGGATGCAGATTTACAGGATCCTCCAGAACTGATTGGGGAGATGCTGGAAAAATGGGAAGAGGGAAATGAAATCGTATATGGAAAGCGCTTAAAGCGAAAGGGAGAGAGCGTCTTTAAAAAGATGACGGCTTGGGCCTATTATCGCGTGCTGGGCATGCTGGGCGGAAATTATATCCCAAGGGATACTGGAGATTTTCGGCTGATCGACCGCAAAGTCTGCGATTATCTCAATGCCCTTTCCGAGCATAACCGCTTTTTGCGCGGGCTGACGGCTTGGGCGGGCTTTTCCTCCTGCCCGGTGGAATATATAAGAGAAGAGCGCGCAGCCGGCAAAACCAAGTATACGCTGAAAAAAATGCTTCGTTTGGCGGGGGATGGTATCGCTGCCTTTTCGGATAGGCCGCTCAAGCTGCCGCTGTATTTTGGCATTGGGCTGATGCTGATTTCGGCGGTCTACCTTGTCCTTGGCATCATCTTTGGCGTGTTGGGGATTTGGCCGGCATATCATGTTCTGTTTGCCATCACATTTCTGCTGCTCTCGCTGTTTGGCATTTTTCTGGGAATCATGGGAATGTACCTTGGGCGGATGTATGATGAGCTGAAGGACAGGCCTCTTTATATGATAAAGGAAAAAGTGAATTTTTCATAAAGGCCGAGAAGGCTGGTGCGCAGGCGGCTTTATCAGGCGGATACGGCATGGAAGAGCCGCCTGCGCCTAAACCGGGAAACAGGAGGAAACGGCATGAAAGATCCTAGAATGGGGAAACTGGCGGAAAACCTGGTGCGGTATTCCTGCCATTTGGAGCCGGGGGAGAAGGTTTTGTTTGAAACTTTCGATTGCCCGGATTTTGTTCTGGAAGCGCTGATCTGCGCGGCCTACCAGGCTGGAGCGCAGCCTTATTTTCAAGCGCACCGCACAAAGGTGGAGCGCCAATGGCTGCTGGGCGCGAGCCGCGAACAGATAGAGCAGCTGACGGCCTGGGACGCCGAACGCATGCAGCAGATGGATGCGTATATCTCCCTGAGAGGCAACGATAATTTTCTGGAAAATGCAGATATCCCGGCGCAGGTGGACGAGTTGTATCAATCCATCTACTTTCGGAAAGTGCACCATGAGATCAGGGTGGCGAAGACAAAATGGTGCGTGCTGCGCTACCCAAGTCCATCCATGGCGCAGCTTTCCGGGATGAGCACAGAGGCTTTTGAGGATTTTTACTTTAGCGTTTGCAACCTGGATTACGCTAAAATGAGCCGGGCGATGGATGCCCTCAAGGAGCGTATGGATCGGACAGATCGCGTGCGGATTGTAGGGCCAGGGACGGATCTTAGCTTTTCTATCCGGGGCATTGGGGCGGTGAAGTGCGCGGGGCATAAGAATATCCCGGATGGGGAAGTATATACGGCGCCGGTGCGGGATAGCGCCAATGGCGTCATCACATTTAATACGCCCAGCCGCTATTCCGGGGCTACATTCGAACATATCCGCCTGACGCTGAAAGATGGCAGAATTATTCAGAACACCTCCAGCCAGCTGGAGCGCATGGAGCAGATTTTAAACCTGGATGAAGGTGCGCGCTATATTGGCGAGTTTGCCATTGGGGTAAATCCGTATATCACAAAGCCCATGTGCGAAACGCTGTTTGATGAAAAAATTGCAGGCTCGATCCACTTTACGCCCGGCGCAGCCTATCAGGATGCATTTAACGGAAATGTGAGCGCGGTGCACTGGGACCTCGTTTTGATCCAGACGCCGCAATGGGGCGGCGGTGAAATTTATTTTGACGGCGAGCTGATAAGAAAAGACGGCCGTTTTGTTCCGCCCGAGCTCGCAGGCCTGAACCCGGAAAATCTCGTTTAGAGCGCAAATGGAAAGGCGGGCAAAAAAGCCAAAATATCGTCTGTTTTGCGCTTGAAAAAGAGTTAGGCTTATACTATAATAAAAATTGAATGGCCGGCGCGCCGGCCCAAAAGAGCTGATTTACATTTTAGCATTCAATGTATCAAAAATTTAGGAGGACATGAAACATGGCAATTAAAGTTGGTATCAACGGTTTTGGTCGTATCGGCCGCCTTGTGTTCCGTGCGACAGTTGAAAACCCCAATGTTGAAGTTGTCGCTATCAACGACCCCTTCATCGATCCCGAGTATATGGTATATATGCTCACTTATGATACGGTGCATGGCCGTTTCAAGGGAGAGGCTTGCGCAAAGGACGGCGCGATTGTCGTCAATGGCAAGGAGATCAAAGTATTTGCAGAGATGAACCCTGCAGATATCAAGTGGGCGGATTGCGGCGCAGAATATATCGTTGAGTCCACGGGCGCTTTCACCACCACGGAGAAGGCTTCCGCACACTTCGTTGGCGGCGCAAAGAAGGTTGTCATTTCTGCTCCTTCTGCCGATGCTCCCATGTTTGTCATGGGTGTTAACAACGACAAATATACCTCTGATATGAAGGTTGTTTCCAACGCTTCCTGCACCACCAACTGCCTGGCGCCGATGGCCAAGGCCCTCAATGACGCCTATCCCATCCAGAGCGGCATCATGACGACCGTTCACGCCTACACCGGTGACCAGATGATCC
>USII01000162.1 GCA_900554725.1 uncultured Eubacteriales bacterium | reverse complement strand
TCCGCCAGCGCCTGCCTTTCCTCCTCCTCGCACAGGTCGAGGCACAGTATCAGGGCGTAGGCGGTCTGGCTTTCCGAAAAGCTCTCCTTCCAGTCAAAGGGGATGTAGCACCCCTCCACAATCAGGTTCTGCCGGTTTTCGATGGCCGTCTTGACGATCTCCCGCACAATCGGCCACAGATAGGCTGTAAGAGCGTCATCGTCGTCTGGAGTCAGATGGGTATTTTTGCTGCGGATCAGCCCCATCTTTAAAAGATCTATGGACAGACAGGGGAAGTTGCACCGCTCAAGCAGTCTTTGTGCCAGCAGCGTCTTTCCCGTATGCGAAGCGCCCGTAATCAAAAAAACCATATGCCCTCCTGATAATTAGAAAAAAGCCCTCTCAGGGCTTTTTAAAACAGCTGTGCCAGCGCATCCGAAAGCGTGCGCACAGAGATAACCTGCATTTTTGTAAGAAGCCCTTTCTCATTGGAGCAAGGCAGGATGGCCCGCGTCATTCCCATGCGCGCAGCCTCAGACAGGCGCTTATCCGCCTGGGAGATATGGCGCACTTCCCCCGTAAGCCCAATCTCTCCGAACAAAACCGTCCCCTTGCGGATGGGCCGGTTGCGGAAGCTGCTGACGATGGACGCCGCCAGGGCCAAATCCAGGGCAGGCTCGCTCACGCGAATTCCCCCGCCCACATTCACATAGATATCCTGATTATAGAGCTTCAGGCCAATTTTTTTCTCCAGCACAGCCACAATCAGGCTCATGCGGTTATAATCCACGCCCGTCGCCATGCGCCGAGGCGTGCCAAAGCTGCTCTCGCAGACCAGAGCCTCCACTTCCAAAAGCACAGGGCGCGTGCCCTCCAGCGCACAGTAGATGCAGGAGCCCGGCATATCCCTTTGACGGCCCTCTATCAAAAGCGCAGAGGGGTTTGGCACTTCTGCCATGCCGCTTCCTCCCATATCGAACACGCCGATTTCATTTGTGGAGCCAAAGCGGTTTTTCACTGCCCGCAGAATCCGAAAAGAGCTGGCGCGCTCCCCTTCAAAATACAGCACCGTATCCACAAGGTGCTCCAGCACGCGCGGCCCGGCGATGCTGCCATCCTTTGTCACATGGCCGATGATAAACAGCGCCGTTCCCGTGCTTTTTGCCATGCGCGCCAGCGCCGCAGCGCATTCCCTTAGCTGGCTTACACTGCCCGCCGCCGATGCAATTTCCTCGTGATAGATGGTCTGGATAGAATCCACAATCAGAAAATCCGGCTTCTCCTCTTCCACAGTCGCCAAAATGACGGCGAGGTTTGTCTCCGCGAGAAAGCGCACCGGGGAATGCAGGCCCAGGCGCTCTGCGCGCATGGCCACCTGTTCTGCGGATTCCTCTCCCGAAATATAGAGCACGCCGCTCTGCGCTGCCAGCCTATCGGCCATCTGCAAAAACAGCGTGGATTTTCCAATGCCCGGCTCGCCGCCCGCCAGCACAACGCTGCCCGCCACAATGCCGCCGCCCAGCACCCGATCCAGCTCCCCGATTCCCGTGGCCTTTCGGGGCACCCGGCTTGCTGCAATCTCGCGCAGCTGCACCGGCCTGGCCGGGCTCGCATTTCCCATGGAGAGCCCGGCCGCACTCTTATGCGCCGCCGGGCTTTTTGGAAGCTGCTCTGTAAGCGTATTCCAACTCCCGCAGTTGGGGCATTTTCCCATCCATTTCGCGCTCTCATATCCGCATTCGCTGCACTGATAAAAGCTTCTCTGCTTTGCCATTATTCCACCTTCGCGTATTTGACGACATCCACATCATCCGCGCTGGTAACATCGTACCAGCAGATGCTCTTCCCATGGGCACTGGCCAGCATCCCCCGGGAAACCGAGGTGTTGAGCCGGCAGGTTTTTCCCGTCTCGAATTCATAGAGATAGACATTATCCCCTTTTGTATAGCACAGATAGCCATTGCCCATGCGGAAGTTTAGCACCTCCTCTGCGATCAGCAGCGGCGTCTCTCCGTTTTCGCTCAGATAGATATCATCGGCGGGGCCGGTAGCGGAAGATAAAAACGCCGTATAGCGGCCGGATGTCTTGGGCGCATAGACATACCGCCCCCATTCATAGATATGCTCCTGCCCTGTCTGGACAGACAGAAGCGTCACCTGGCTTTTTATGAGGTCCCCTTCCGTATAGGTGACGGCATAGGTCAGAACGCCATCCTGGATATGCACTGCCCCGGATGTTTCGGGCACCCCTTCAAACACCTTCACCGTCACGCTCTCCCGCGTGCTGAGATCGCAAAGGTAGAGCCTGTCCGTCTCTTCCCCGGCCTGCTGCAAAAATGCCAGATATTTGCCGTCCAGGCTGAGCTGAGGCAGCGCGTAGACATAATCCTTAATGGCGAAAAATTCTCCCTTTTGGCGATCGTAGGCGCATACGCGCCCGCCGCCATCCGAAGAGGAATCCACCCAGACAATATAATCCTGGTTCATCTGCAGCCAGGCGATGCTCTCGTATTTCACGGGCACATCAATTTCCTGGCTGGATTGCTCCGCCGTATGATAGAGCACAAGCCTATCATACAGCACGGAACCGCCGGCAGTAGAGGCCGCGGAAAAGACGATTTCATCGCCAAAGATAAACGGATCGTTTATGGTGGTATACCGGATCACCGCTTCCTTTTGCAGATGGCTCCAATCCTCCACTCCTTCGCTCCCCTGGCCGGAAACCGGATCCAAAAACGGCTGAGGATCCACGCCGCTTGGAATCTTGGCGCGCTCGCCCGGCAGATAAAATGCAAAATAATATACCGCCCCGGCCGCGAGCAAAACGGCAAGAGCAAGCAGGGCAATTTTAAGGCCAAGGTGGTCTTTCTGCCCTTTTATGCGAATATCTGCTTTTTTCTTCCATACCGAGCGGAACCGCTTCATATTTCCCCTACGCTCCGTTTTGCTTTGCGAGAAGGCAGGTGGCCGAAGCCGCGCAGGCAAGCCCTTCTCCCACTGCATCGAACTTTTCGGCCGTCTTTGCCTTTAC
>USII01000161.1 GCA_900554725.1 uncultured Eubacteriales bacterium | reverse complement strand
GCTTATATGCGGGCAATTTCAAATTCAGCCAATCGATTTCCCGCTGCAGACGCTCCAAAATTTCCCTCTGGCCCATGCCTTTGCACTGCGCTTCATCCGGATATATGAGGACGGCCAGTTTAGCCCCGCCTGCAGGCCCTTCTCCCATATCCCCATATGCCACCGCTTCCTTGACAAGTGGGAGTTCCGCCAGATACATTTCAATTTCCTCTGCGGAGATTTTTCTTCTATTTTTTAGTGTGATGAGGTTTTTCTTCCGGCCCGCAATATAGAGAAACTTTCTGCGGTTTCTATGCCCCATATCTCCGGTATGAAACCAGCCATCCCGCAGCACTTCTTTGGTTTCCTGCTCCCGGCCATAATATCCAAGCATCACGGAAGGTCCGCGCACACAGATTTCCCCATCGATCACCCTAAGTTCCAGGCTTGGCAGCACATGCCCGCCAGAGGAAAACTCGTAGGAGTGTTTCCGATTGGCCGCAATCAGCGGTGAACACTCGGCGGCCTCATAACATTCCAGCACCAGAACTCCAAATGCCAGCAGATTCTGCGCCACCATGCGGGGCAGATGGGCACCGCCGCAGACGATCATCTCAAGCTGCCCGGTTATCCGCTTCTTTGCCTGCACCAACTGCCGATATGGGCGGCGAATTCCCATGCGGTGCAAAAATGCATTGACCTTCAAAAGCCGTTTTACCTGCCGCTGCCGCCCTGCCTGCCGCACACCCTCCATAAGTTTTTGATATAGCTGCACTGCCCTATGCGGCAGGGCGATTATGCTCTGAGCATCAAATGCAGCCATATCTTCCTGTTTTTCCGCCCCGCTGATGCCCAGGCTGGCCCCTCCAATCAGAATGCCCAAAAGCCCGCAGGTAAGCCCATGGGGGCAATAGAAGGGAAGCGAACAAAATACCTTGGGCGCAGGGCTTATCATCGCAATATACTCGCTGGCATTTGTCATAAGCCCATACTGGCTTAGCACGACGGGCTTAGGCAGGCCGGTTGTCCCGGCGGTGAATACAATAGCTGCGGGCTGTTTTCCATCAATTCTGCAATGAGCGGCAGTGTCTTTTCCCTGTGCCGACTCCCGCCCGGCGCTGCAAAATTCCTCCAGGCTTTGTACCCCGCGATAGGCGCCCATCACCACCGTCTGTATATCCGCCTCCAACAGCAGCGGGCAGAGCAATGGCGCCACCCTCTGTGAGACTAAAACCATCTCGGCATCTGCACATTTGGCCATGCCAAGCATGGATTCTGCCGTTTGCTCCGCATCAATGCAGATAGCGACCGAACCACATGCCACAATGCCTAAAAATGCGCAAACCCACTCGTAGCTGTTCTCTGCAGCAATGGCGATATGCTTTCCCTGCAGCCCATGCGCACAGAGGGCCTCTGCAAATAAAAGCGCATCCATTTCCAGGTCCCGGTAGCTCTTTGTCTGCGCACAGCCTGTCCGGGGATACCAGGTAATCGCTGACTTTTGCGCATACTTCTGTGCAATGCCAAATAGCATTTCTCTAAAATTTTTATAGTAATCTACCTGATAGATTGGATATGCACTCATGCGCTTTCCTTTCCGCTCAAAACCCGCGCTGCAATGCCTGCGCGGGCATGTATCTTCTTTTTCCCCGCGGGCCTGGACTTCTTTTTACCCGGAAACCAGCGCTTTACAATATATTTCATTGCCCATTTTCATAGAAAAAGTGCAGCTCTCTGCGCTTCAGGAAAAGCTCGGTAAAAGCCCCTGGGCCGCTATCGTGCAGGAGTACTTTTAATCGAATTTTTGAAGGCCTGTCCTCTGCAAAAGGCCCTTCCCTTCCCAAAAAGCTCCCTTCTGCATATTCCCTAGGCGACTGGGTTTTGGTGCTTTCGTTATTCTGTATTATATTACGATACCGCCAGCAGTTCAATATTGTGCCTCAATGCCTTTTGTAGTGGGAAACGCGCACTTCAGACGCTTTGAAAACCCGAAGCGCCAAATTGCTACGGCCGCTTTTTGAGCAGCAACTCCAGCTGGCGGTACAGCAGTTCCCCTAAATACGGATACTGCGAATTCGCTTCATCAAACAAAGCATAAAAGGGAACATCCAGAACGCCGGCTATTTTGTTAAGCGTTTTCATTTTGGGATTGGCGCGGCCATATTCCAAGTCCACTACCATCCCCGGCGTAATATCTGCCTGAGTGGCCAGTTCCAATTGCGACATTCCTTTTTCCAACCTTAACCTCCGAATATTCTTTGCCAATATCTTTTTAATTTCCATTTTTTACCATTTTCTCCTGAATTTGATAATTCGGAAAAAACGGTAAGATACAATTTGTTCAAGTATGGGTTTGTTGCTATTCTATCGGAAGTTCTATTTTTCAAGGTTACATGTTTTCCATATTTTTGCTTTAAATAGGCAAAAAATCCAAATCGCCCTCCAAGCTTATCATGTAGAATCCGCATTTGGAGAAAAAAATTTTTGAAACATATTTTTGGCCTATCATCCCTTTTTTATAGAAAATAGCCTGCACTTCCACGCATATACAAAATCAGAAATGCAAAGCCTTTTTTTACATTTTACCCCTGCAGTCATCTTCCTTTTCCATTCCGTTTTTGCATGTGCCGCGCCAGCTTGCATCAAAGAAGCCCTGCTATTTATCTTTGACAAAGCCCCGCTTTTCCCCCTTTTTCGCTTCGCGGATCATAGAAGAGCTGGCCGGAACCCTGTCAACCTCTCTTTTATTCATGCTTCCTGCGTCTTTTGCAGATGTCACCTACCTCACGCTTTACAATCGCCTCTTCGCGATCTCCTGCTCTTTAACAAATATGCCGGCGCAATTTTCCCAGGCGCAGCGGCCATCACTTTTTCTACTCTGCCTGCCGATCTTGCTGGCCACAATAGCGGTCTTTCCGTCAACAAACATATAGCAAAGCCTTTAAGCATGGCGGAGCAAGGGCACAGTTTCGATCCTTTTGAGTTTTACTGCGGAGAGATAGATGGAGGGAATGCCCAGGAGCTTGCCCGCCTCACAGACTCCACTTTTT